>JBDTCO010000079.1:0-3377 GCA_039923495.1 Polyangia bacterium | reverse complement strand
ACCGAGCTGCGAGCCCTCCTCGCGGCTCGCACGCCACTGTACGCGGAGGCCGATGTCACCGTGGATACGGGCGATCTCGGCGTGACGGCGGTGGCTCAGCTCGTCCGCGGACGGCTCGCGGCGCTGTAGCGGCACCTTATATGCAGCGCGTATCCCCACACGAAGGAGACGCCCATGCGCCATGCGAAGCTCATCATCACGTTCTTCCTGCCGGTCGTAGCGCTCGTCGGCATGCCGGGGTGCGCGCACGAGAAGGTCGCGGCGTCGCCCTCGACGGCTACGACCCCGGGCGAGCGCGCGCTCGGTGCGAGCCCGCAGGTCGATGGCGTGTCCCGGAGCGAGGATGCTCCCGCGAGCGATCCGACCGACGGAGAGGAGCTCGGTGACGCGAAGATCCTCGAGGTGGCGCACGACACGAACGCCGCGGAGGTCGCGCAGGCGAAGGTCGCCGAGCGTCGTGCGCGCGATCCGCGCGTGCGCGACTTCGCGAAGATGATGGTCCGCATGCACGGAGACGCGGAGCTGCGTGGCGAGAAGATCGCTGCCGCCGAGAACATCCAGCCCGCTGTGTCCGCGACGAGCGCGAAGCTTGAGGCCGACGCGCAGAGGACGCTCACGAGCATCAGCGAGAAGGAGGGCGCGGCCCTCGACAGCGCGTACATGACCGCGCAGATCGCGGAGCACACGGCGGTGCTCAAGCTGCTCGACGAGAAGCTGATCCCCGGTGCCACCGACCCGAACGTGAAGGCGCTCGTCGAGCAGCTGCGCCCGGTCGTCGCGAAGCACCTGGCGGAGGCGCTCGTCCTCCAGCGCGCGCTCAAGGCGAAGTAACGCGCACGAACGCCACAGCGCGCCATTGCGCCACGGAGTCGGTCGCGTGATGGCCGCGGATCGACGAGCGAGAGGTCGGCACTGCGGTTGCAGCGGCCTTTGGCATGACCCTGATCAAGCTCGTCTGCGTCACCGCCGTCCCGGCGCTCCTTCTTTCCGCGTTCGCCACGTACGGCTTCGAGGACGACAAGTCGCACAAGGAGGCGTGGAGCGATCCCGTCGGGATGTCGCGTGACGGCATGCTCCCGAGCTTGCCGGACATCGCGCCGCATCCGCTGACCTCGCACCTCGAGGGCGCCGGTCCGATGGTCGCGTCCCTCGGCAACCAGGTCGGTTCGCGGGAGACGCTTGCGCAGGATCCGGGTGCGCCCGGTGCGTCTCCCGCGACGGGGGGCGCGGCGGCGGGTGCTGCCGCGAACGAGGCCATGAAGCAGGGCGAGAAGCTCGACGACGAGAAGATCCTCGACATCGCGCACGTCGCGAACGTCGGCGAGATCGATCAGGCGAAGCTTGCGCTGACCCGCGCGCGCGATCCGCGCATCAAGAAGCTCGCTCGGATGATGATCACGCAGCACTCGGCGGCCGAGAGGAACGAGGCCGCCGTCGTGCGCAAGAAGAGCCTCAACATGGTGGCGACGAAGACGAGCGACAGCCTGCAGCGCGACGCCAAGGCCACCTACGACGTCCTCAAGAACAAGAGCGGCGCCGAGTTCGATCACGCGTACATCGACGCGCAGGTCAAAGAGCACCAGGCGCTGCTTACGCTCATCGACGACCGCCTCAAGCCCGCCGCAACGGACCCGGCGATAAAGGAGCTCGTCGCGAGCCTGCGCTCCGCGGTGCAGGCTCACCTCGCCAAGGCAGAGACGCTGCAGCCCACGCTCAAGGAGTAGCGCGTCGGCTCGCGAGGAGCGTCGCGATTCCGGCGGCGCCGCACAGGAGCAGCATCGGTACACACTCCACGACGTAGCGCTCGGTCGGGCAGGGGTGGGCCACCGTCGCGTGCAGCAAAGAGCGCGCGACGATGACCGCTGCCGCGACGGCGAACAGCACCGCGTAGCGTCGCGCGTACACGATCAGCATGAGCAGCGAGAGCCCGAACAGAACGGCTTCGCACGTGCCGTAGACAAGCTGGCCTCGCGGCATTCCCAGCCACGGGACGCGGATGGACATCTCGTACACCGGCACCGGGGTCCACAGCGATACAAGGCGCCTGGCGGGCAGCGTCACGTACTGACGGAACGGACGGGCCTTGGCGCGCGCCCGACCCATCTCGATGAAGCGCGCATCTGCCTTCGCCGAGAGCGAGTGGCGGTTGTACTCGGTGAGCACGTCGACGACCTGCTGTCGTTCGAGCGGGTCATCGTACATCGAGTGCAGCACGATGCGCGGACGCTTCACGTCGAGCGGCAGGCCGATCGAGATCGCCATCAGGTGATAGCCCTCGCCGGGCTGACCGGAGGCCCACGATCGCATCCACGTCATGACGCCGCTGCGCATCGGCGTGCCGTCCATCGCGAGCCACTCCGTGCCTTCTGCGTGCATAGCGCCGAACTCGATCTCGTTGCGGATCGGCCACGGCGCCCATACGACGAGTGCGGCGAGGCCGAGGCCGATGACCTGACTCACGGTGCGCCTGGATACCCCCCCCCCTATTTTCCAGCACATAGCGATGACGAGCGCAGGTAGCACCGTGAAGCTGTCCACTCGCATCAGCTGCATGAAGCCGAGCGCGAGCCCCGCGCTGACGGCCGGTAGCAGGGTGCGCTGCGCTCTCGCGCGCAGGCACAGGAACACCACGAGTGTGGTGAGAAACGTCGCGAGGCTCTCCGTCAGCGCGTGCGCCGAGCAGATGACCATGATGGGACACAGCACGACGAACACGAAGCCGAGGTATGCCGCCACCATCCCCGCCGCTGCCTCCAGCATCGCGAACACGAGCAGCGCGGTCCCGACATCGAGCACTGCGTTTTCGCACACCGCTCGCGTCGTGTGCTCCTCGATTGTGCTCGGCCCGCGATGGAAAACGGACGTCGCGGCGAGGAACAACGGGTAGCCCGGCAGACGCGACCACGTCGACGGCGCCGGCGGACCCGCGTACGCGAAGCGGCCGGTAAGGCGCAGCTGCTCGGCCAGCTTGTAGTACTGAGTGCCGTCGCCTGCCGTCGCGTGGAATGACAGGACAACGGCAAGCCTGAACGTCAGTGCCAGCGCTACGAGGATGCTGAGCGGTCGACGGGACATCGAGCGCGCTACGCCTTCGACCAGTCGCTGCGAAAAGAGCTATCGCCGTCGATCTTCTGTGTCACGTTGCTTCCCTCCGAGGCGGCGAGCCTGGTCGTGCACTCTCCCGCTCGCAACGGGCTCGTGGTAAAACTTGAGGTAATGCGAACCCTGACGGTCGTCCTTCCAGTGCTGCTCGGGCTGTCCGCCTGCTCGACGGCGCGCAATCCCTCGAACCACGCGGGGAACGACTTCTCGAGTGCGACGAATGACCTCTCGACCGTCGTCACCGGTGACGGCTCCGTCGTCGTGACGCCGTTCGC
>JBDTCO010000078.1:0-27236 GCA_039923495.1 Polyangia bacterium | reverse complement strand
CGTCACGCAGGCGCAGCGCCGACGCGCGCTCGGCCACCTCGCTCTCGGCGAGCATCGTCAACAGCGCGAGATAGTCCTGACACGCTGCGCGCAGCTCGGGGCCCGCCGAGATGGCCTGCAGCATCGCCTCCGGGGTCGCGAGCTCGAACCCGCCGCGGCTGCCGGCGGTGAGCAGGAGACCGATGTCGTGCACGACGAACAGCGGCAGGTGCACCCCGAGGCGCCCCATCGTGTTGGCCCAGGCCGCGGCGCGCACCATCGCCATCGGGCTCTCGGACCGCGCGTGGCTCAGCGCAAGCGAGCCGACCTGTCTGCCGAACCATGCCTCGCCGCTCATGCGTGGCTAGCCGAACTTGGACGACTGGAAGACATTCTCGAGGAGCTGATCGACCTCGGCCACCATGCGCTGCGCCGTCTCGTTGGTGGTGGCGTGCGCCTGCAGCGCCGCCTTGATCTCGCCGAGGTTCTTGAGCTGCGCGAACAGCTGGATGTCCGACAGCTGCGACGACCCCGTGAGCAGCTCGCGGATCGTGCCGAGCTCGGTGAGCAGCGCCTCGAGCCCAGCCTCGCCACCTTGCACCCGGCGCGCGTTGGGGTGCTCGCGGTAGTAGCGCTCGACGACGGGCGTCACGATCTCGTCGAGCAGCTCGGACTGATCGAGGTTGTTCCACACGTGCCGCAGGATGAAGAAGTCGCTGTCGTTGGCCTCGGAGCGACCGTCGACGAGCGCGGACGCAGCGACGAGCTTCAGCAGCTTCACGACGCGGCGGTCGGAGATGGAGACGCCCTCCGAGCGGATCTGGAAGATGAGGCCCTTGTAGCGCGAGAGCAGATCCTCCGAGAACTGCAGCCGACCCGAGAGCGCCTGGTTGACGCGGTGCAGATCGGCCGCGGTGATGATGGGCGTGACCGGTTGCTCCGACAACGCCTGCGCCTCGATGCGGAGTCCGCGCTCGATGAGCCCACTGAAGTGATAGCTGTCGAGGTTGTTCGAGACAACGCGCAGCAGGAAGCGATCGAAGATGGCCGCGAGGTTCTCGTCGTTGGGCACCTCGTTGGACGCACCGAACAGCGACAGCAGCGGCACCTTCATGACCTGCGCGCCGTTCGAGAACCGGCGCTCGTTCAACACGGTGAGCAGCGAGTTGAGGATGGCCGAGTTGGACTTGAAGACCTCGTCGAGGAACACGATCTCTGCCTCGGGCAACATACCCGTGGTGCGGCGCGTGTACGTGCCCTCGCGGAACGCGCGGATATCGACGGGGCCGAAGAGCTCGTTCGGCTCGGTGAAGCGCGTGAGCAGGTAGTCGAAGTAGCGCGCATCGATGAGCCTGGCGAACTGCCGCACGAGCGCGCTCTTCGCGGTGCCCGGCGGTCCGATGAGCACCATGTGCTCGCCCGCGACGACGCTGACGAGGAGGAGCCGGATGAGCTCCTGCTTGTCGAGGAAGCTGCGCGAAAGGATGTCCCCCACCTTCTGGAGGCGCGCAGCGATGGCGGTGAGGTCGGGTGCGGGGCTCGGCGGCGGGTTCATGGGGCGCTCCATCATGCCACGCGCACGTGCTCGCCGGCACCGCGACTGACGAGGCCGACGAGCTCGAGCACGCGACGATTGCCGACGAGCTCCGCGCACGCGTCCGCGTAGGCGCTCACGTTGCGCTCGAGCGCGGCGTCGAGCCCGAGGTCGGCCGGCCGGCCGAGGCCCACACGGTCGGCGGCGGCGTAGAGACCGAAACCATCGGTGACGGTGCGGGTCATGCCCTTCGTGTAGCCGCGCAGGATCTGGAGGTGGCCCTCGACGTCGCGCGGCGGACGCGCGAGCACGTCGAGCAGGTGCAGGTGACTGTGGAACGACGTGGCGATGGCGGCCTCGTCCTTCGCGCGCTCGACGTTGTACAGCGCGATGAGCGGCTCGACGACGTCCGCCTCGATCGCGGGCAGCCCGCGTGCGAGCCACGTGTCCGCGACGACGCGCGCGATCGCCGGAGTCGCGAGCCAACGCGCCGAGCGCTGGAGCTCGAGCGGAGGCTCGGGACGCGGAAACAGAAGCCCCGTCAGCGGAGAGGCAGCGAGCAGGGACGCGACGATCGCGCGCAGCGCCGGCACACCGAGCGCCTCGTCGAAGAGCTTTGTCTCCGTGCGGTCCTCGTGCACGCGACGCACCGTCTGCCAGCGCAGCAGGCGATGCGGTGGTTGCTCGCCGAGGAACGTCTGCTCCCCCGCCCAGAAGCGCACATGGACGTCGTGCCGCGTGAGCGTACGCATGCCGTCGACGAGCGCGTGGCGTGCACACAGCGCTTCCTCGTCGACAGGCGGCTCGAGCGTGGCCACGCGTGCCGAGTACGCCGCGATGCGCGCGACGACTCCGATGTCGTGCTTCTTCTGCACGAGCAGCCAGCACAGGTTGTGGATCGCGACGCCGATGCGGATGCTGTCCGCGTCGAGCGCAGGTGTTTCTGCCGTGTACAGGAAGCGCGCGGCGATCCTGCGGCGCGCCTCTGCGAGCTCCGCGATGCCGGCGAGCGCTGCGCGGTGCTCGATGAGCTCATCGACGTCGTCCGCGTCGATCGGATCGTGCACCGTGAGCGTGCCGCCCGTCGCCAGCGGAACGAGGACGTCGGCGACGAAGCCCTCGGTATGCGCGGCCACTACTCGCCCTCGTCGGAGCGGAACCCCCACAGCGGGAACAGCCCGGGCTTGCCATGCTGCACGAGGACGGGCTCGACCCTGTCCGCGACGCCGAGCAGACGCGACGCGGACTCCGTCGGGACCTCGATCGCCTCGAGCGCCGTGCGACCGAGCGGCACCATGCTCGTGGCGTCGATGCCGACGGGCGCGCGACCGACCGGCAGCGGGAACAGCACGAGGCGACTCGCGCTGGCGCCGAGGTGCTCGCTCAGCACCGCCTCGCTCACCGCCGGCTCGATGCGATGACCGACAGGCAGCAGCACGCCTGGTGCAGCGCGCCAGAACGGCTGGCCGATGGGCACCGCGGCGAGCCCGTCCTCGGCAACGACGAGCAGCCCCTCGGTGAGCGCCATCACCTTCGCGGATGAAAGGAGGCGCTGCGGCGCCGCGTACACGAGCTTGCGCAGCCAGGCGACGCGCGCCCACGGCACGAGCACCGCGGTCACCTTCGCGCCCACCTCCGACGGTGAGAGCCGCAGCGGGACCGAGATCTGCTCGAGCGCGGCCCGCGACTGCGCGACGGGCGGCGCGCGCTCATCGAGCTGGAAGCCGCGCTCGACGAGGCCCTGCACCGGCACGAGCGCGGGTTGATCGAAGACCTCCGCCGCGTCGCGTGTGCCCGAGAACACGTAGAGGCGATCTGCCTCGAAGATCGAAGCACACGCCTCCAGGCGGATCGGGTGACGCCAGCCGACCTGCACGAGCGCGCGCTCGCCGACCTGCTGGTAGACCTCGACGCCAGGAAGGTCCGTCGCGAGCTGGAGGATGCGATCGGGCAGCGAGTCGACGCGCACGAGCAGCCAGCGGGGCCGCCCGACGAACGCCGCGCCACCCGCGGTCGGCTCGAGCGTGCCGGCGAATGCGGCGACGTGGTTGCGCCACAGGTACGAGAGCAGCGGTCGAGCGAGCCCTTCACGCGCGAGCAACCACAGCCGCCCGCGGTCGAGCTCGGGATCGCGATGTCCGGGCAGCGCGCGCGGAGAGAGCCTCAGCACGAGCTGCGCGAACGGCACCTCGCGCACGCGACTCAGCGCGAGCGTGAAGCGCTCGTCGTAGAGCAGGAAGTCGCCGAGATCCGACGACAGCGCGCGCGCGTCGTAGCCGAGCGGCGAGCGCGCGTCCCGGTAGCGCACGAAGTGCTTGCCCGAGCCGGTGTAGCCGAGGCCGCCGAGGAGGACCGCGATGCGCGACGCGCGGTCGGTGAGGTAGCTCGATGCGGCGTGGAAGAGCACGAGGAACTGCCGCGCGCCGGCCTGACCACGGACCTCCTCGATGCGCAGCTTCGGCAGGATCTCGTCGAGCGAGGCCTCCTCGCCGAAGATCCGAAAGAAGCCGACGAGCGCGTCCACCGACGGAAACAGCAGCGCGCCTTGCTTGCCGAGCAACACGCCCCGGCCGTCGGGGAGCACCCCCGGGACGTTGAAGCGGGTCTGGTGCAGCGCAACGGGATCCAGCATGGCGGGTAGCCGCGCTAGGATACGGCACGAACCGATGTCGCGTAAACGACTGCAAGACCAACTCCGCGACGTGCCGAGGTGACGACCGGCAGGAACGCACCGGGCGGCTTCCTGAGCAGGCTCTTCGGCTCGGCCGATCTCGTGCGCGCGCTCGAGGCCGAGGCCGGCGGTGATTACGTCGAGGCCGCGCGGCTCTACGCGAACGCCGGTGATCGCGCGAAGGTGGCGCAGATGCACCTGCTCGCATCCGAGCGGGCTCGCACGCCTTTGCAGCGCATCGAAGGGCTGCGCGAGGCCGTGCGCTGGGCCGAGGGCGACGATCCAGCCGCGATCGCGGTGCGTCGTCGCGTGGCCACTGCGATGCTCGCGTTCGTGCGCGTGCGAGGCCTCGTCACCGACGGTGATCGCGCGCTGCTGTCACAGGCCGCGGCGCTGTTCGCGTCCGCGGGCGATGCCGCGGGCGCCGGGCAGTGCCACGAGCTGCTCGGTGCCAGCGAGGCTGCCGCCGACGCCTACCAGGCGGCGGGCGACGTCGAGCTTCTCGAGCAGTTGCTCGATGGAGAGGCCAGCCGCCGCCGTCGCGCGGTCGCGGTCGGCGAGGCACTGGAAGATCACCGCATGCGGCTCCGTGCCGGTGACGCCGGCGGCGCGCTCGCGTCGCTCGAGCAGGCGCTCCTCGCCGTCGATCCGCAGGGACGCGCGGCGTTGCAGCGCGACATCGACGAGCTCGCCGCGCGACGCCTGCCTCCAGGAACGCTGCGGCTGCGCACGAACACCTGCATCGTCGTCGCTGCCATCGCGCCCGTCGAGCTCGGACGCGAGCTCGGCTGCGCGCTGCCGCTCCGCGACGCCGGCGTCTCGCGGCGTCACGCGCGCCTCGAGCACGCCGAGGACGGCTGGTACGTCACGGACCTGGGCTCGAAGAACGGCACCACGCTCGACGGCCTGCCCGTCGGTCGCATGCTCCTCTCCGACGACAGCGCGCTCGGCATCGGCGAGCTCTGCACCCTCAGCGTGCGCGTGTCCGGCGATCGCGCGACGCTCACGATCGAGCGCGGGCTCGATCGCGGGACGATGCTGTACGTGAGCGCGGGCGGCTCGATGATCGTCACGGCGAAGCTCGCAGAGGGCTCGCTGCGCGTGCGCTTCGAGCACGAACGCTCGCGCGTCGGGACCGTCTCTGCACCGTTGCGGCTCAATGGCATCCACGTCACGCACGAGGTCGAGCCGCTCGCCGGCGACGTGCTCGAGTGTGCCGGCCAGACGTGGCAGGTCGTGCGATGAGCTGGCTCGACTGGCTACGCAAGAGGCCGACGCCGGAGCCAGCCACGTCCAACGACGAGCGCATCGTGCGCGCGCCGACCGACGAGGAGCTCGACCACGATATCGACGATTTCGTGTCACGCGGTCAGGAGCAGGCCGCCATCGAGGCGCTGCGCAACGTCGTCGTCGCGCGTGGCATCGCCGATCCCGCGCGCATGCTGCACCTCGCGGAGCTTCTGTGTGGACGCCTCGAGCACGCGACCGCGCGGCCGTTCCTCGAGCAGCTCACGCGCGCGCCGGCCCAGCGCGAGCGCGCGCTGCTGCTGCTCGCCGAGCAGGCCGAGCGCGCGGGTGAGCTGGAGCGCGCGCGCGCAACGTGGGAGCGGCTGCTCGCGTACGACGTCGATCAGGCGCGAGCACGCTCCGCTGTCGAGCGGCTGCGACCGGCGCGGCAGGCAGGGACGCTCCCCGACGTCGCGCCAGCCGCGCTCGGTCGTCGCTACAAGCTGCTCGGTGAGCTCGGCCGCGGCGCATCCGGCACGGTCTATCGCGCGGAGGACTCGATGGTGCAGCGCGAGGTCGCGCTCAAGATCCTGCATCCGAGCGCGCGCGGTGCGGGTGGGACGACGGCAGCCCGGCTGCGGGCGTGGCAGGAGGCGCGTATCTCGGCGACGCTGCGACACCCGGGCGCGGCCGCCATCTTCGACCTCGACGAGGAGCGCCAGCTCATCTCGATGGAGCTGTGCCAGGGCGGCTCGCTCAGGGAGCGCCTCATCGCGGGGCCGCTCCGGTTGGCCGACGCGTTGCGCGCGCTCGCGCAGCTCGTCGACGTCCTCGCCGCGGCGCATGCGATCGGCATCGTGCACGGCGACGTGAAGCCCGCCAACCTGCTGCTCCGTCAGACGGCCGAGACGATCCTCGATGACGACCTCGTGCTCTGCGACTTCGGCGTCGCGCGGCTCAGCGATGACACCGCGCCAGCCATCGAGCAGCGCGCGACGCGGGGCACGCTCGTCTACATGGCGCCCGAGCAGCGGCTCGGCACGCTGGCCCCCGCCGCGGACGTGTATGCGGCGGGCGTCGTCGCGATCGAGCTACTCGGGGGCCATGACGCGCTCGGTGCGGCGGTGGGTGATCGCGCCGCGCTGCTGCGTGGCGACCTCTCGCACGACGCCACGCTGCCCGGGCCGGTTGCGACGGCGCTGGGCGCGCGAGCACCCGCGTTGCAAGCGCTGCTGACCGCGCTGCTCGCCCGCGATCCGGCGCAGCGTCCCACCGCCGCGGACGCCGCAGCCCGGGCCCTCGGCCTCGTGCTATGAACGCGGGCATGCGCACCCTCGCCGCCGTCTGCCTCTTCAGCCTCGCTGGCTGCAGCATCGAGCACCAGCCCGAGGGCAAGGCGTTCTTCGATGACTTCAGCAGCCCGACCCTCGGCGCCGCCTGGAAGAACACCGGCGCGAACTACCGCATCGTGGACGGGGCGCTCGTCGTCGATCACGCGCACAACCACCCGCTGTGGCTGACCTCGCCGATCCCGCGCGACGGCGTCATCGAGTTCGACGCGTGGTCCACCGATCCCGTGGGCGACATCAAGATCGAGCTCTGGGGCGACGGCAAGTCGTTCGCGCAGACGCTGTCGTACACCGCGACCAGCTACGTGTTCATCTTCGGCGGCTGGCACAACTCCACGTCGGCCATCGCGCGCATGAACGAGCACGGCGACGACCGCAAGACGCGCACCGACATCAGGGTGGAGCCCAACCGCCACTACCACTTCCGCATCGAGCGGCGCGGCGGGCACATCGACTGGCAGATCGATGGCAAGCCGTTTCTCACGTTCGACGATCCGAAGCCGCTCGTCGGTCCCGACCACGCATACCTCGGCATCAACGACTGGGAGGTCGAGCTCCACTTCGACAACATCAAGGTCTCGCCGTGAGCACGCGCGGCGCGCTGGCGCTCCTCTGCGTCGCGTTCTGGCTCCGGCTGCTCCTCGTCCCCCTCTCGTTCTACGTCTCCCCGCTGCTCGCCGAGCACGCGCTCGGCAACCTGCTCTCCGCGCTTCCCGTTGGCGTGACGCTCCTCGCGCTCGCGGGCTTCTTGCTGCTCGGTCGCGAGGAGCGGCGCTCGTCGCTGTACGCCCAGCTCACCGCCGCGACGATGGCCACCGAGGTCCTGTTCGATCTCGTGATCCTCGTGGCGCCGTCGCACCTGTCGAACATGCCCGTCAGGTACCTGATCGAGGGTCTGCGGGTCGCGGCGCTCGTCGGCACCTGGGTCACGCTGGGCGCGCTCGCGGCGGAGCTCGAGACCCGGCTCTCGACCTCGCTGTCCGCGCTCTTCTTCTTCGCCGTCGCGGTGCGGGCCGGTCTCTATGGTGCGCGCGCCTTTCTCTCCTCGGGTGAGCCGATCGATCTGCACCGCATCGACCTGAAGAGCGCGATCGCGCTCTTCATCGCGCTCGCGCTGCCGCTGCTCCAGGCCATGGCCGCCGGTGCGCTGCGCCGCTTCGGGAAGGCTCCGGCCCACAAGCCGTAGCATCCGGAGTGAAGCCCCGCGGACTCGCCCTCGTCTATGCGACCGCATGGATGAAGCTCATCGTGACGGCGACGAGCACGATCGTCCCCTGGTTGCTCGGGCCATCGTTCGTGGTGGGATGGGCCTACGCGGGCGTCGCCGTCGACCTCCTCTGCGCGGCCGCGTTCGTCGTCATCGCCAGCGACGAACCGCGCGTCGCCGCGCCGGCCTACGTCGGCGCGGTCGGCGTCGTCCTCCACCCCCTCGCCTTCGCCACCTTCGGGGGGCTCGGGGTGGCAGGTGCCATCCGCTTCGCGTCGATAATCTGGACCACCACCATCGCTGCGCAGTGGCTCTGCCTCGTCTCGGTGACCAGGCTGCGAGGCCACGTGACGCCGCCGTGGATGGGCGTGACCTTCGGCTTCGTGCTCGCGGTGCATCTCGTCACGAGCTCCCTGCTGCCGCTCTGTGCGATGCACGGCCGTCACGACCTGATCGCCATGGCCGCGCTCGGCTACGTGACGAGCATCACGGGAACGGCGATCCGCCTGCTCGAGCTCGGCCTCGCTTATCGCGCCCGGCGGTGATGATAGGCTGATCCCGGCACGCGTGGACCACTTCGGCAAATACGAACTCGTGCGTCGACTGGGCGCGGGTGGCATGGCCGAGGTCTTCCTCGCCAAGGAGCCGCTGGCGGGCGGACTCTCGAAGGTGCTCGTCATCAAGAAGGTGCACGCGCAGCTCGCGGAGTCGAAGCAGTTCCGTCAGATGTTCGAGGACGAGGCCAAGGTCACGGTCAACCTCAACCATCCGAACATCGTCCAGACGTTCGGCTACGGCCAGCACGACTCCACGTTCTACCTGACGATGGAGCACGTCGAGGGCGTCGATCTGCTGCGCCTCCTCAACGCGTCGCTCGAGGCGGGCCAGCGCATCCCGTACGGGCTCGGCGCGTACCTCGGCCAGCAGATCGCGAAAGGCCTCGACTACGCGCACCGTCGCACCGACGAGTACGGCGAGGCGCTCGGCATCGTTCACCGTGATATCTCGCCGCAGAACATCCTCGTGTCGTGGGACGGGATGGTGAAGCTCGTCGACTTCGGCATCGCGCGCGCTCGGCACGTGAAGGAGGTCGAAGGCGTCGTCAAAGGCAAGTTCGCGTACATGTCGCCCGAGCAAGCGGCGGGCGAGCCCGTCGACGCGAGGTCCGACATCTTCTCGATGGGCATCGTGCTCTGGGAGGTGGCCACGAGCCGCACGCTCTTCGGCGGCATGAAGGGCAAGCAGGCGCTGACGGCGATCCGGGCCGGTCAGATCCCGCGACCGCGCAGCGTGGAGCCCACGGTGCCGGCGGGCTTCGAGGACATCATCATGCGCGCGCTCGCCGTGCGCCCCGACGACCGCTACACGACCGCGCGCGATCTGCACCGGGCGCTGGGCACGTTCTTCTTCGAGCTGTCGGCGAAGGAGGGCCAGATCTTCGAGTCCGGCGCGATGGCTGCGTTCATGGCGCGCGTCGTCCCGCGCGTGCGCAACCCCCCGGCCGAGCACCCGAGCGCTGCCCCGAAGAAGCCGGCGCCACCGCCCGAGACCTCGGCGGAGCTGTCGAGCGCGCGGCCCGTCGTCATCGTCGAGGGCGAGCTCGCGGGCATGTCGGCGCTGCGCCGCACCGTTGGTGACAGCCGCGCACGCGAGGTCCTGCTCGACTTCCTGCGCGTCACCGAGCACATCGCCTACAAGCACGGCGCCAACGCGGAGCGCGTCGACGAGCGCGGCTTCTCGTACGTCGTCGGGCTGAGCGGCGACTCGGAGGACGCGCCGCTCCGTGCGATCCGGCTCGCGCTCGCGCTCATCGAGGCGCTCGACGGTATCTCGCGTGACCTGCACCCGCCGCTGCAGGTGGCCATCGGCGTGCAGCGCGGCTCGGCGCTCGTCGCGGGGCTCAACGTCTCCGCGCCCCGACTCGAGTACCAGCTGGTCGGGCAGACGACGGACGTCGCCAGGCGCCTCGCGCGCGACGCGATGCCGAGCGAGATCCTCGTCGGTGGCGGCGTGCACCGCGCCGCACGCGACGAGTATCGTTTCGAGGAGCTCGAACCCATCCAGGTCGTCGTCGAGGGCGACACCGACGCGGCCGCCTCGTCTGCGCGCGCGCGCGTGTATCGACTGCTCGGCGTACGTCCGCGTGCGGAGCGGCTCGCGGACGTCACGGCCAATCGGCCCATCGTCGGTCGACGGCGCGAGCTCGACGGGCTGCGCGCCGCGTACCACGGCGCGATCAACGAGCGCCGCTCGCGAAACGTCATCCTCGTTGGCGACGCAGGCGTCGGCAAGCAGAGCATCGTCGAGGCCTTTCGCCGCGAACTCCCCGACACCACGCGCGTCATCCGCGCGGTCGCGCGCCGCAGCCTCCGCGAGACGCCGTTCTCCCTCGTGGCCGAGCTCGTGCGCGAGGCCCTCCACGTGCACGATGACGCGGACCCGCGCGAGGTGAAGCGAAGCATCGAGACCACCGTCGAGAAGCTGCTCGAGGGTGACGACGCGCGCGAGATCCGGCAGGCCACCGACGCGTTCGCGCTCCTGCTCGGCGTGAACGTGAAGGGTGCCGACGAGATCGATCCCAACGAGCGCCGTCACCGCCTGCAGCTGTCGATGCGCCTCCTGCAACGGCGGCTCGCCGAGCGCGGCCCGCTCGTCGTCGTGCTCGAGGATCTGCACTGGGCCGACGGGCAATCGTACGAGCTGTTCGTGGGCCTCGTGCGCGAACCCATCGATCGCGCGGTGCTCTGCATCGTGACCGGACGCCCCGACGAGCGCACGGAGACGTGGGCGCTCGATGCCTCGGTCTCGACGCTCTACGTGAGCGAGCTCGGCCCTGCCGAGCGACGTGCGCTGGTCGAGAACAGCTTCGCCGATCCGGAAGACGCGCGTCCGCTGACCGAGCGCATCCTCGAGCGCGCGGGTGGCAATCCGTTCTTCAT
Organism: Polyangia bacterium; assembly: GCA_039923495.1. Classification (GTDB taxonomy): domain Bacteria; phylum Myxococcota_A; class Polyangia; order Palsa-1104; family Palsa-1104; genus JBDTCO01. Next base: position 16,330 of record JBDTCO010000078.1, on the reverse strand, counting down.
CCGCGAGCTGCTCGAGTCGCTGACGGAGCGCGGTGTCCTCGAGAGCGACGGTGGCAAGCTGCGCTGGGTGCGTCGCGAGGAGATGGTCGCCGTGCCCACCACCGTCGAGGCCGTCGTGCAGGGCCGCCTCGAGCGACTGCCTCCGCGCGAGCTCGAGCTCGTGCGGCGCGCGTCCGTGCTCGGCCGCATCTTCCGCGCGGATGACGTGGCGGCGCTCCTCGAGGTCAAGAGCGCCGCCGACGTCCAGCCCGAGCTCCAGCGCCTCGTTGCGCGCGGCATCCTCGAACCGATGGGCACGGCATCGCCGGAAGGTGCCGTCGAGCTCGCGTTCCGCAACCTGCTCACGAAAGAGGTCGCGTACAGCGGCATCGCACCGGACGTGCGCTCGCGCCTGCACCTCGCGTTCGCCAAGCGCATGGCCAAGAGTCAGCGTTTCCGTCGCGGCGCCGACGACCACCGCCTCGCGGAGCACCTGGTCCAGGCCGGCGAGGTCGCGCAGGCCGGGCGCGCGCTCATCGGCGCGGCGCTCTTCGCGCGCGATCATGCGTCAAACGCGGATGCCTTCGCGCTGTTCACGCGCGCGCTGACGCTGCTGCCCATCGACGCGCACGCGGATCGCTATCGCGTGCACACGGAGCGCGAGCAGATCCTCCGAGGGTGGGGCAAGCGTCCGCTGCAGCTGCGCGAGGTACATGCGATGCGACGCGCAGCGCTGGCAGCAGGAGATACGTCGGGCGAGGTCGAGGCGCTGTGTCGCCTCGCGCTGCTCTACCTCGATGTGGGCCGGCACGCAGCGGCGCAGCGCGAGGTCGATCGTGCGCTCGCCCGCGCGCGCGAGACCAAGGACGCGACGGGACAATCGGAGGCGCTGCGACTCTCCGCGTCGCTGCAGCTCGCGCTCGGCCGCAACTCGGCGGCGCTCGACCTCGCCAGGCAGGCCCTGGCGACGCTCGATCCGGGCCCGCACCGCGCGCGCATCGTGTCGGAGCGTGCGGCGCTGCTCGGTCGTGCGCAGGCGCTGCAGGTCGTCGGTGACATCCACGTGCTCATGGGTCGGCTGCGCGAGGCCGTCTCCACGCAGGCGGAGGCGCTCGTCATCTACCGTCGGCTCGGCACGCGCCGCTTCGAGGCGCAGACGCTGTCGTCGATGGGGTGGATGCTGGTCGGGCTCGGCCAGTACGAGGAGGCGCTCGTGCAGTACAAGCGCTCGTTGCGGCTCGCCCAGGAGCTCGGCGATCGCACCGGCATCGGCGGCAAGCTCGCGAGCATCGGGCAGGCCTACGCCGACCTAGGCGATCTCGGGCGTGCACACCGCTACCTCGGCAAGTCGCTCGAGCTGCACGCGGCGCTCGGCGATCAGGCGGGCCTCTGCGACGCGCGCATCTCGCTCTCGCAGGTGCTGTTGAAGGAGCATCGCTACGACGAGTGCATCTTTGGCCTCGAGAGCGGGCTCGAGCTCGCGGTGCGAACGCGCGGTCGCTACCAGGAGATCCGCGCCCTCATCTATCTTGCGTTCGCCCACATCGAGCGCGGTGATCCGCCCGATGGCGCGCTCGATCTCGCTCGCCGCGCCGTGCAGCTCGCGCGCGAGGGCGAGATCGCGAACGGTGAGGTCTACGGGCTCTGCGCCGAGTCCGTCGCGCTGCATCGGCTGGGTCGCCTGGCCGAGGCCGGCGCGTCGGCCGACGCGGCGGTCGCGCTCATCGACGCCGGCCGCGACGTCGACAGCCCCGAGGAGATCTTCTTCCACCTGTCGGTCATCGCCGCGGAGTCCGGCGCCACCGCCAAAGCCGAGGAATCGCTGACGCGCGCGGTCTCGGAGGTGCGCAAGAAGGCCCGCCGCATCCACGATGAGGGCTGGCGACAGCGCTACCTCGCGTCGAGCCCTGCTGCCGCCATCCTCAAGCGCGCCGCGGCGCGTTGAGCCGACCGAGGTCACACTTCGCCCGTGGTCCCACGCACCGGTTGCGTTGAACAGACATCCAAGCACACGCATCATTCGTTCCTGGAGGCTTCACCCATGTCTCAGTCCCATTTCCTTCGCACCGGCAGGCTCGCGCTGCTGCTCTCCGCGCTCCCGATCCTCGGCTGCGGTCCCGAGTTCGCGGTCGTGCCGCAGCACGGGGCGAACCATGAGACCGCCTCGGCCGCCGGCGTGCTCCTGACCGCGTTCGCCGACCAGTGGGCCGGTCAGCCAGAGGATCTCGCCAACGCGATCACGCCAATCGCCGTCGATATCTACAACGGCACGCAGTCCGAGGTCCGCGTCTCGCTCGAGGACTTCTCGCTCACGAACGATGAGGGCCAGCGGCTCCCCGCGCTGAACGCCTTCGAACAGCCCATCGCTGCGCTCGAGGCCGGTCCCGCGGACAAGGCCCGTGCTGCCGCCGACGACAAGACGCCGCCGCTTGGTGAGGACCTCGAGCTCAAGACCGGCCCGCTCCTCGCGGGTCCGCTCATCGGCTCGGCAGGCAACATGTTCTCGACCAGCGCGCACGGTGGTGGTGGGGGCGGTGGCGGCGGCCATGGCGGGGGCGGTGGTGGTGGGCACTTCGGCGGCGGCGGACACTTCGGCGGCGGCGGGCACTTCGGCGGCGGTGGCCACTACGGTGGCGTCGGCCGCTTCGGCGGCGGGCACTTCGGCGGTGGTGGCCACTACGGTGGTGGTGGCCACTACGGCGGCGGCTACAGCGGCATCGGTGCGCGCAGCCGCTGGTCCGGCGCGCGTCGCGGCGGCTGGGGTGGCGGCTGGCGCGGCGGTCCGCGCTGGGGCCTCGGCTTCCACCCGTATGGCGGGCTGAGCTGGTGGTACGGCTCGGGCCTCGGCTACTGGGGCGGCCCGTGGGCCTACGGTGCAGGCTACGACATGTGGGTCGTCGGCTGGGATCGCGTCGGCTACACGCCGAGCCCGGACGTCATCGAGTACGCGCTCCCCGAGGGTGTCCTCGCCCCCGGCGCGCACATCAACGGCTTCGTGTACTTCGAGCGCGCGACGGGCACCGGTTCGCGCACCCTCACCCTCACCTGGCGGCCGCAGGACGTCCACACGAACGCGCCCGTCGGTGAGGCGCGCGTCCAGCTCGACGTCATCAAGCTCTAGTCGTGCTTGTCGCCGCAGCCCCTTCTGGTACGATCTCGGGGCTGTGGCTCTCCATCTCCCGACCGCGCTCGAGGCCGTAAAGCGCCGAGCTGAAAGCCGCGACCGCGCTCGCAACGGGGTGGGCCCCACCCTCGTCATCCTCACGCACGACAACCCCGATCCCGACTCGCTCGCGGCCGCGCTCGGCCTGCGCCGCATCTTCGAGCACCACGGCATCAAGACGGTCATGGCGCTGGGCGGCATCATCGGCCGCGCCGAGAACCGCGCGATGGTGCGCGAGCTCAAGCTCGACCTCATCCCCTTCGAGCGCATCGATCGCGGCACCACGCCCGAGCAGTGCCCGATGTTCGCGCTCGTCGACACGCAGCCCGGCACGGGCAACAACTCGCTGCCTCCCGACGTCACGTGCGACATCGTCGTCGACCACCACCCCGCGCGCGCCGAGCCCGGCGACTCGGTGTGGTGGGACGTTCGCCCCAACGCGGGCGCCACCGCGACGCTCGTCTACGGCTACCTGCGCGCGCTCGACCTGCCCATCGACTCCACCCTCGCCACCGCGTTCCTCTATGCGCTGAAGAGCGAGACCCGAGACCTCACGCGCGAGGCCGGTGACCCCGAGCGCCAGGCGTTCGTCGAGCTGTTCCCGAAGGCCGACCTGCAGCGCCTCCAGGCCATCGCCGCGCCGAAGCTTGGCCGCGAGCACTTCGTCGCCGTCGACCGCGCGCTCCGCAACGCGATGTGCTGGGGCGAGCTCGTGGCCGTGAACCTCGGCCGGCTCGACTTTCCCGATCTGGTCGCCGAGGTCGCCGATCTCCTGCTCCCGTACGACCGATGCAGGTGGGTCGTGTGCATCGGACAGCACGAGGGCGTCGTGTACCTGTCCGTGCGCACCGATCGCGAGAACGCGAAGGCCGGCTCGCTCATCCGCCGCGTCGTCGGCAGCGAAGGCGCAGCCGGAGGGCACGGCATGATCGCCGGCGGCCGCATGTTCACCGAGGTCCACTCCGACGCCGAGCTGAAGACGGTCTACGACAAGCTCGTCGCGCGCTTCTTGAAGGAGCTCGATATCGACGGTGAGCCTTCGCCCCTCGTCTGAGCGTTGCGCGTCCGGCCCGCAGCTCCCGAAGAAGTGACTGCCCGACCAGGTTCGAGACGCCACGCATGGCCGAGGCGGAACCGCGACAAAAAGGCTACGATCCCCCGGCCATGAGCCGACGCCCGTTCGCCGAAGGTGGTCTCCCGGACAGCGCGCGCGAGCGCGTGCAGCGCGCCGTCGATAGAGGAGACGGCTTCTTCACGAGCACGTTCACCGCCGCCGAGCTGGCCGTCGCGCGGCTCGCCGGCTACGCGCCGCTCGGCCAGGTGATGGGTTCGTCCATGTATCACCTCGGCTGGAGCTGGTCGTCGAGCTACAGCGGGGGCGAGATGGAGGCCGTCTCCGCCGCCAAGCGCGACGCGCGCACGCTCGCGCTCGAGCGCATGGCGGAAGAGGCCGCGATGCTCGGCGCGCACGCGGTCGTCGGCGTGAAGCTCGTGATGCGCGGGTACGAGTGGGCAGGCGAGCTCTCCGAGTTCACCGCGATCGGCACCGCGGTGCGCGCGTCTGGTCCGGTGCCCGGGCGCCCGGCCCTCTCGAACCTCACGGTGCAGCAGCTCTACAAGCTCGAGCTCGCTGGGCGCTGGCCGATCGACATCGTGATGGGTGCGTGCACCTGGTACGAGCCGCACGCGGACTGCGTCTCCGACGGCTCGTGGTTCAACCGCGAGCTGCCGACCCACACGGGCTGCATCGATCTCGCGCGGGCGCACGCGACCACTCGCTTCCAGTCCGAGGTCACGAGGCTCGGTGCGCTCGGCGCGGTCGCGGTGGACGTGGAGCGGCACTTCCACGAGCGCGAGTACGAGGTCAACAAGAGCTCGCACACCTCGTTCCGAGCGGAGGTGCTGCTCATCGGCACCGCCATCGCGAGCCGCGGCCCGAGCAAGCTGCCGCGCCCGCGCCTCGTGCTCGACCTCGGCAACAAGAAGATCGACCTCGGCGCCCGCGCCGAGCTGAAGATCACCGAATAAAAAGGACACAGACGATGCCCGACGCGAACACACCCATCGATCAGCTCGCCGACAGCCACCTCGCCGAGCTCCCGGCGCACGCACGCGAGCGCCTCGCGCGCATGCGGGGGACGCAGGCCAAGCGCGGCCTCTTCACCAGTGATCTCTCCGTCAACGAGTTCCTGCTCGTCAAGGACGCGGGCTTCGAGGCCGCGGGCCTCGTGATGGGCTCGTCCATCTATCACGTCGGCTACCAGCGCGGCCGCTGGACCAAGAACGAGGAGATGACCAAGCTGACGCAGGCGCTCTACCACGCGCGCGAGCTGGCGATGGCGCGCCTCGAGGAGGAGGCGCAGCTGCTCGGCGCCGACGGCGTCATCGGCGTGCGGCTCGACGTGAAGCGCCACGCGTGGGGCGACGACCTGCTCGAGTTCATGGCGGTCGGCACGGCCATCTATCACAAGGACGGCGTCTCGCACCGCACGCACGAGGACAAGCCGTTCACGAGCGACCTGTCCGGGCAGGACTTCTGGACGCTGCTACGCTCCGGCTACCGCCCCGTCGGGCTCGTGATGGGCAACTGCGTCTATCACGTCGCGCACCAGGGCCTCGGCACGTGGGTCAGCCAGATCGGCAAGAACTGCGAGATGCCGAACTTCACGCAGGCGCTCTACGACGCGCGCGAGCTCGCGATGGAGCGCATGCAGGCCGAGGCGATGGCGCTCAAGGGCGAGGGCGTCGTCGGCACCGTCATCGAGGAGAAGACGCACGGCGGCTGGGACTCGCACATCATCGAGTTCTTCGCCATCGGCACCGCGGTGGTGCCCACGTCGGCCGATCATCGCATCGTGACGCCGCAGCTCGTGCTCACGGTGAACGAGTGAGCGGATACACGAGCGACCTCAGCATCGACGAGGCGATCCTCCTCGAGGAGATCGGCTTCGAGCCGCTGTCGTTCGTGCTCGGATCGTCGTTCTTCCACATCGGCTACACGCTCGCGTCGTGGAGCAAGAGCGAGGAGATGCCGAAGCTCACGTCCGCGATGCAGGAGGCGCGCGCTTCCGCGATGCGGCGCCTCGTCGATCAGGCCCGCGCCGTCGGTGCAGACGGCATCGTCGGGGTGCGCATGGACGTCGATCATCGCGAGCACCACGCGGAGTTCGTCGTGATGGGCACAGCCGTCAAGGCGCCCTCGCCCGCCTGGCGCGTCGACGGCGCGCCGTTCACGAGCGATCTGTCGGGCCAGGACTTCTGGGCGCTCGTGCGCGCCGGCTACCGACCACGCTCCCTCGTCGTCGGCTCGTGCGTCTACCACGTCGCGCACCAGGGCCTCGGGCAGTGGCTGAACAAGCTCGGCAACAACTGCGAGATGACGAACTTCACGCAGGCGCTCTACGACGCGCGCGAGATCGCGATGGAGCGCATGCAGGCCGAGGCGGAGCGCGCGTCGGCGACCGGCATCGTCGGCGTCAAGGTGAAGGAAGGCAGCTACGGCTGGCACTCTCACATCATCGAGTTCCTGGCGATCGGCACCTCGATCGCAGCGACCGGCGCACCGGGTGAGCACGAGCCCATCGCACCGATGCTCTCGGCGTCATGACCGAGGAGCTCGATGTCGACGTCGTCGCCGCGATGCTGCGCGACGATCAGCGGGAGAACAGCGACTTCCTCGGCCACCTGGCGGTGAAGCTCACCGGCGCGTTGCCCCAGCAGACGACCGTCGAGGAGACGAGCGCCTTCTTCTCGCGCAAGAAGACCGTGCAGTCGGTCACCGTCGCGTTCGCCGACGTGCACTACACGCTCCAGCGCGAGAAGCACGGCCCGGTCGGGCGCAAGGCGAAGATGGTGCGCGGCGTGCGCCTGTCGACGCAGGAGCTCGGCGTCGAGGCGTGGATCGCAGAGCTCGCCGGCCACATCCACGCCCTCGCCAAGGAGAGCGCGACGGCCCGCGAAGCGCTCGAGAAGTTCATCCTCGGCTGAGGCCGACCTTAGTTCGGCTTGTCGTTCACGTCGTCGTCATCGTCGCCGAGGTGATCGCCGAGCTCGTCATTGCCGCGCACGAACAGATCGCCGAAGCCGCCGTTCGCGGGGTTGAGGACGGCGCGCTCGAGCGCATCTACGCTCGCGGGCTTCGCGATGTAGAAGTGGGCGCACGACGGGTCTTCGATGGGCTGCCCCGAGAAGAGCACCCGACGGATGTCGGGATAGCGCGAGCGGACCTCGCTGAGCAGCCAGTCGCCGCGCTCACCGGGTCCGAGCAGCCAGTCCGCCACGACCACGTCGAACTTGTCCTGCGCGAGCAGCTCGAGCGCTTCTGCTGCCGTGGCGACCGCCACGACCTCGAGCCCGAGGCCGCCGAGCCAGCGCGCCACCGCACGGCGCGGCAGCACCTCGTCATCGACCACCAACACTCGCGGCGAGCGAGCGCCTGGTAAATCTTGCATGCGTGCCCCCAAATTTTTCACACCCTGACCTTCGTACGAAACCCGTTTTCAAAACTGTTGGCTCCCATTCAATTTTTGCTGATCAGGTGCATTTTTCCGTCGAGAAACACGTGCGCGCATGTGCGCGGAGAAGCGGAGATGTGAGCGCGCGTGATAGAAAGAACACATGGTGAGTCACCGGTTTTCGCCTCCACCTCCGTCTCGGGCTCTGGCATCCACGTGTCACGCGCTCATCCTCGCGGGTGGCGGGGGGACGCGCCTGTGGCCGCAGAGTCGTCGGCGGCGACCAAAGCAGTTCCTCCCCCTGTTGCCGGGGGGGCAGACGCTGCTCGCAGCGACGGTCGAGCGCCTGCTCCCGCTGCTCCCCATCGAGCGCATCTGGGTCGTGACCGCGGCCGATCAGCTCGACGAGGTGCATCGCGCGGTGCCGTCGCTCTTGCGCGAGAACATCGTGGCCGAGCCGAAGGCGCGCAACACCGCGGCCTGCGTCGGCCTCGCCGCGCTCGCCGTGCTGGCGCGTGATGAGCGCGCGGTCGCTGCCGTGATCCCGTCCGACCAGCACATCGCGAACGCCGACGGTTTCCGCGAGGCGCTCGCGATTGCCTACCTGCGCGCACAGTCGGATACACATCCGATCGTCACCATCGGCATCAAGCCCGCCGCGCCCGAGACGGGCTTTGGCTACCTCGAGCCCGGCTCCGAGGTCGCGCCGGGCGTGCATGGTGTCGTGCGCTTCGTCGAGAAGCCCGACCGCCTCACCGCGCAGAGCTACGTCGCCAACGGCTTCCTCTGGAACGCCGGCATGTTCATCTTCTCGGCGCGGCGCATGCTCGCGGCGATAAAGGAGCACCTGCCCGCGCTCTGGGCGACGCTCGAGCAGATCCGCAAGCAGCCGCTGCAGGTCGCAGAGCTCTACCCGACCGCACAGTCCATCTCCATCGACTACGGCATCATGGAGAAGCTCGCGGCCGGCGAGGTGGAGACCGTCTCGGGCGACTTCGGCTGGAGCGACGTCGGATCGTTTTCCGCGCTCGACGCCATCCTGCCGCGCGACGATCAGGGCAACGCCTCGCTCGGCCCATCGGTGGCGATCGACGCGCGCGGCAACATCTTCGTGGGCGACGAGCACCGCGTCATCACCGCGATCGGCGTCGACGACCTCGTCATCGTCGCCACCGACGACGCGGTGCTGGTGATGCCGAAGAGCCGCGCGCAGGACGTGCGTGAGGTCGTCGACGCGCTCGAGCGGACAGGCCGCGGCACCTACCTTTGAACCTCGCTCCCGTGCACCTGAACCCGCACGTGTTCCGCGCGTACGACATCCGCGGCCGCGCCGATCGTGACCTCGGAGACGAGCTCGTCACGCGCCTCGGCAAGGCCATCGGCACGCACCTCGTGCGCGACGGCCGCGCCAACGTCGTCGTCGGGCGCGACTGCCGCATGCACTCGCCTCGGCTGCACGCGGCGCTGCTGTGCGGCCTTTGCTCCACGGGCATCGCCGTCATCGACATCGGCGTGAGTGCGACGCCGATGCTCTACTTCGCCGTGCACCACCTCGACGCCGGTGGCGGCATCCAGATCACCGGCAGCCACAACCCCGCCGACGACAACGGCTTCAAGATCCTGCGCGGCAAGGTGTCGATCCACGGCGACGAGATCCAGCACCTGCGCGAGCTCGTCGAGACGAACGACTTCGTCGAGGCGAGCGGCCCCGCGCCCGAGCAGCGCGACGTGTCGCAGGCGTACATCGACACCATCGCGCAGCGTATCGAGCTCGGGCCGCGTCGCATGAAGGTCGTCGTGGATGCGGGCAACGGCGTCGGCGGCATCGGCGTGCCCGTGCTGCGCAACCTCGGCTTCGACGTCACGCCGCTTCACTGCGAGCCGGACGGTCGCTTCCCCAACCACCACCCCGACCCCACCATCGAGCGCAACGTGGTCGACCTGCGACGCGAGGTCGCACGCGTCGGTGCCGAGGTGGGCATCGCGTTCGACGGTGACGCGGATCGACTCGGCGTCGTGGACGAGCGCGGTCGCATGGTGTGGGGCGATCAGCTGATGATCCTCTTCGCGCGCGCGATCCTGCTCGAGGTGCCGGGCGCGACGTTCGTCTCCGAGGTGAAGTGCTCGAAGGCGCTCTACGACGAGATCGAGCGTGCCGGCGGCAAGGCCATCATGTGGAAGGTCGGCCACTCGCTCATCAAGGAGAAGATGAAGGCGGTCGACGCGCAGCTCGCGGGCGAGATGTCGGGGCACATCTTCTTCCGGCACCGCTGGTTCGGCTTCGACGACGCGGTGTACGCGGCGGCGCGCCTGCTCGAGCTGCTCTCGCAGAGCGAGATGACGCTGGCCGACCACGTCGACACGCTGCCGCTGGTCTTCAACACGCCGGAGATTCGCTACGCGGTCGCCGAGGAGCTGAAGTTCGAGATCGTGCGACTCGCGCTCGCGCGCTTCTCGGAGACCCTCGAGGTCAACGGGCTCGACGGCGCGCGCATCACGTGGCCCGATGGGGGAGGCTGGGCGCTCGTACGCGCATCCAACACGCAGGCGGCGCTGGTGCTCCGCTTCGAGGCACCATCCGGTGAAAGGCTCACGGAGCTCCGAGGCTTCGTCGAGCACGAGCTCCAACAGATAGAGGCGCGCTTGGTCGCGGGACGGATCACATGACGAACAAACTGGCAGTCGGCGTCGATCTCGGTGGTACGAACATGCGCGCGTCGCTCGTCGACGTGGAGGCAGGGACCCTTCTGTCGGAGGCGAAGCTCAAGCTCACCGACTACACGCCAGAGGTCGTGGCCAAGGCGCTCGCCGAGCTCGTGCGCGAGGTCGATCCCGAGCGCAAGCGCGCAGGCGTGGGCGTCGGCATCGCGGCGCTCTTGCGCGGCTGGACCGGCGTCGTCATCGTCGGCCCCAACCTCGGCTGGCGCGAGGTCCCGTTCCGCGCGCTCGTCGACAAAGAGCTGGGCACCGGCGAGGCGGTCGAGCTGTACAACGACCTCAACGCCATCGCGCTCGGCGAGGTCAGCTATGGCTCCGCGAAGGGTACGAAGGACGCGCTGTGCATCTACGTGGGCACGGGGATCGGCGCGGGGCTCGTGACGAGCGGTCGCCTCTACGCGGGCGCGACGCACCTCGCGGGTGAGATCGGGCACGCGAAGGTCGTCCTCGAGAACGGTCGTCTGTGCGGCTGCGGGCAGCTCGGCTGTCTCGAGGCCTACGCGGGCGGCAACAACATCGCCAAGCGCGCGCACGAGGAGCTCAAGACGCAGAAGAGCTCGGCCATCGAGCTCGCGGGCGGCGCCGACAAGGTGCACGCAGGCTTCCTCGACCAGGCCGCCGCCGCCGGCGATCCGTACGCGACGCGCCTGTGGGCCGAGGTCTCCGACTTCGCCGGCCTCGCGCTCGGCGCCGCCGTCACCCTCCTCAACCCGAGCACGCTCATCATGGGCGGCGGCGTGTGGACCGGTGCTCCAGTGCTCGGCGGGCTCATTCGAAAGAAGCTGCTGCACGCCGCCAACGCACCCTCGCTCGTCGACTTCCACATCATCGACACGTCCCTCGGCGACAGCGCGGGTCGGCTCGGTGCAGCGCGCGCGATCAGCGGAGGCCGCGGCCCGCAGTAGTTTTTTTGCAGGTGCAGGAAATCGACGCGTCGCACAACGCAACGCGTTATATGCTCGAACCGTGGAGTCGACGCGGTACCTGACCGATCCGTACGCGGGCAAAGCGGCGTGCGGGATGGGCTTCGTCGCCCACATCCGCGGCGAGAAGTCGCGTTCCATCGTCGAGCAGGGCCTCACCGTCCTTCGGCGCATGAAGCACCGCGCCGCAACGGGCTGGGATCCGCTCACCGGCGACGGCGCAGGCATCTTGTTGCAGCTGCCCCATCGCTTCTTCAAGCGCGAGGGCCTACGGCTCGGCTTCGAGATGCCGCGGCGTCGCTGCTACGGCGTCGGCCAGGTCTTCCTGCCGGCCGAGCCGGAGGCGCGCGCCACGTGCGAGCGCATCATCGCGGAGGTCGTGCGCGAGTGCGGACAGCGCATGCTCGGCTGGCGCGACGTCCCCACCGACGAATCGCAGCTCGGCCCCGTCGCGCTCGCGGTGCGGCCCGTCATCCGTCAGGTCTACGTCGCGCGCCACCGCACGGTCCCGAGCGCGTTCGAGCGTCGCCTCTTCGTCATCCGCAAGCTCACCGAGAACCGCATCCGCGCGCTCGGACCAGCGTTCGATCTCTTTCACGTGGCGAGCCTGTCGGCGCAGACCATCGTCTACAAGGGCCTGCTCCTGCCCGAGCGCCTCGCCGCCTACTACCCCGACCTCTCGGACGTGGACATGGTGAGCGCCATCGCGCTCGTGCACTCGCGCTTCTCGACGAACACGTCGCCGACGTGGGATCTCGCGCAGCCGTTCCGCTTCATCGCGCACAACGGCGAGATCAACACCGTGCAGGGCAACCGCAACTGGATGCAGGCGCGGCGCAGCGTGCTCCAGTCCGCGAAGTTCGACGGCGGACTCGACCAGCTCCACCCGATCATCGTGCCCGGCAAGAGCGACTCCGCGCAGTTCGACAACATGCTCGAGCTGCTCGTGCTGGGCGGTCGCAGCCTGCCGCACGCGATGATGCTGATGATCCCCGAGGCCTACGAGCGCGACCGCGACATGGACGACTCGCGCCGCGCCTTCTACGAGTACGCGGGCTCGCTCATGGAGCCGTGGGACGGTCCCGCAGCGGTCGCGTTCTGCGACGGCGAGCTGGTCGGTGCCACGCTCGATCGCAATGGCCTGCGTCCCGCGCGCTACATCATCACCGACGACGATCGCGTGATCCTCGCGTCGGAGGCCGGCGTGCTCGACGTGCCGCCCGAGAAGGTGCGCCGCCGCGGACGCCTGCTGCCCGGCCGCATGTTCCTCGTCGACACCGCCGAGGGTCGCATCATCGATGACGACGCGGCGAAGCAGGAGATCGTGAGCCGCGCGCCGTATCGCCGCTGGCTGTCGAGCAACGTGCACGCCTTCGACGCGCTCGACGACGCGCTGCCGCTCGCGCCGGCCTCGCCCGAGATGCTGGAGCGTCAGCGCCGTGCGTTCGGCTACACCGACGAGGACGACAAGCTGCTGTCGGCCATGGCCGAGGACGGCAAGGAGTCCACGGGCTCGATGGGCAACGACGCGCCGCTCGCGCTCCTCAGCACGCGCGCGCCCTCGCTGTTCGATTACTTCCATCAGCTGTTCGCGCAGGTCACGAACCCGCCCATCGATCCGATCCGCGAGGCCGTCGTGATGACCCTCGGCACCGACATCGGTCCCGACGGCAACACGTTCGAAGAGACGCCCGAGCAGTGTCACCGCCTCGCGCTCCCATCGCCCATCATCACCAACACCGACATGGCGCGCATCAAGGCGATGCGCGACGGCGGCCTGTTCGAGCCCGTGGTGCTCTCGACGCTGTACCAAGGCGATCTCGGCGAGGCCGTCGAGGCGCTGTGCAAGGTCGCGGTCGAGGCGGTCGAGACCGCCTCGGATCTGATCATCCTCTCCGACCGCGGAGTCGATGCGACGCGCCTCCCGATCCCGGCGTTGCTCGCGCTCTCCGCCGTTCACCACCGCCTGATGCGCGACGGCATCCGCAGCCACACGGGCCTCATCGTCGAGACCGGCGAGGCCTCCGAGGTCCACGACATCGCCGCGCTCATCGGCTACGGCGCCGCCGCGGTCAACCCGTACCTCGCGCTCGATCTGCTCGGAACGCTGCCGCTGTCCATCGATCCCGCCATGGCGCAGCGCAACATCATGCACGCCTATTCGGAGGGGCTCCTCAAGGTGATGTCCAAGATGGGCATCTCCTCGGTGCAGTCGTACCGCGGCGCGCAGATCTTCGAGGCCGTCGGGATCGATCACGACGTCATCGATCGCTACTTCACCGGCACGCCGTCCCGCATCGGCGGGCTCGGGCTCGTGGAGCTCGATCGCGAGGTGCGCGAGCGCCACGCACGCGGCTTCGACGTCACCGATGAGGAGCTGCGCGTCCCGTTCACGGGCGGCGTCTTCCAGTGGCGCCGGCGCGGTGAGCAGCACGCGTGGAACCCCGCGACCATCGCGGCGCTGCAATCCGCCGCGCGTGCGAACGATCCGGTGCGCTTCGCCGAGTACGAGGCGCTCGTCGATGCACAGGTCGACGAGCCGACGCAGCTCCGCGGGCTCTTCCGCATCGACACGTCGAAGGTCCCACCCGTCCCACTCGACGAGGTCGAGTCCGCGGCGAGCATCGCGCGGCGCTTCGTCTCAGGCGCCATGAGCTTCGGCTCCATCAGCCCCGAGGCGCACGAGACGCTCGCCATCGCGATGAACCGGCTCGGCGGGCGCTCCAACAGCGGCGAAGGCGGCGAGGAGTCGCATCGCTACACGCGCGACGCCAACGGCGACTCGCGCTCCTCCGCCATCAAGCAGGTGGCGTCGGCGCGCTTCGGCGTGACGACGCACTACCTCGTCGAGGCGCGCGAGCTGCAGATCAAGGTCGCGCAGGGTGCCAAGCCGGGCGAAGGCGGCCAGCTCCCTGGTGACAAGGTCGACGCGCGCATCGGCAAGGCGCGCCACGCGACACCGGGCACGACGCTCATCTCGCCGCCGCCGCACCACGACATCTACTCCATCGAGGATCTCGCGCAGCTCATCTACGACCTGCAGTCCGTGAACCCGAAGGCACGCATCAGCGTGAAGCTCGTCAGCGAGGTCGGGGTCGGCACCATCGCTGCAGGCGTCGCGAAGGCAGGCGCGGGCGGCGTCACCATCTCCGGGTATGAGGGCGGCACGGGGGCCTCTCCGCTGTCGTCGATCAAGCACGCTGGCCTCCCGTGGGAGCTCGGCCTCGCGGAGGCGCAGCAGGTCCTCATCGCCAACCGTTTACGCGACCGCATCAAATTGCAGGTCGACGGCGGCCTCCGCACGTCGCGCGACGTCGTCATCGCCGCGCTGCTCGGCGCCGAGGAGTACGGGCTCGCCACGGCCGCGCTCATCGTCGAGGGCTGCGTGATGCTGCGCAAGTGTCACCTCAACACGTGCTCCGTCGGCATCGCCACGCAGGATCCGACGCTGCGTGCGCAGTTCTCGGGTCGCGCCGACGAGGTGGTCCATTTCTTCCTGCTCATCGCAGAGGGCGTGCGTCGTCACCTCGCCACGCTCGGCGCGCGCAGCCTCGACGAGGTCATCGGACAGGTCGAGCACCTCGTTGCGCGTGACGATCTCCAGCACTGGAAGCTCGGCGCGCTCGATCTCTCCGCGCTGCTCGCCGTGCCGCCACCCGGCCCACGTCGCTGCACCACCGCGCAGCACAAGGACGTCTCGGAGCACTTCGACGAGCGCCTCCTCGGCGGCGACGACAAGGCGGTGCGTCGGGTCGCCAACAACCACCGCGCCATCGGAGCGCTGCTGTCCGGCGAGCTCGTGCGCAAAAATGGCCCCACCGGCGCGAGCGCATCGCCCCGTCACATCAAGCTCGCGGGGAGCGCGGGGCAAAGCTTCGCCGCGTTTCTCACCGCCGGCATCACGCTCGAGCTCGAGGGCGAGGCCAACGACTCGGTCGGCAAGAGCCTGTCGGGCGGCCGTGTGGTCGTCAGGCCCTTTTCCGGGAGCAAGCTCGTCGCGGAGGAGAACGTCATCATCGGCAACACCGCGCTCTACGGCGCCACCTCCGGCGAGGCCTACGTCGTCGGTCAGGCGGGCGAGCGCTTCGCCGTCCGCAACTCCGGCGCAGTCGCCGTCGTCGAGGGCGTCGGTGATCACGGCTGCGAGTACATGACCGGTGGCCGCGTCGTCGTGCTCGGCGCGACCGGTCGCAACTTCGCCGCCGGCATGAGCGGTGGCATCGCATGGGTCCTCGATCGCGACGGCGCGCTCGCGAAGCGCTGCAACACGGACCTCGTCGAGATGGGGCCTCTTCCGCTCGAAGAAGAAGCCGAGCTGCGTGGGCTCATCGAGCAGCACGCGCGCTGGGGCCGAAGCGCGCTCGCCGCCGGCATCCTCGACGACTGGCACCGCGTGCGCGAGGACTTCGTGCGCGTGGCGCCGCGCTCGCCGGTCACCATCCGCCTCTTCCGCAAGATCGCGAGGGCCTGATCATGGGCAAGCCCACTGGCTTCGTCGAGCTGTCCCGACGCGGTGCCGAAAAGCGTCCCATCGACGAGCGCACGCGCGACCACGCCGAGCTCGTGGTGCCGCTCACGCCCGCGCAGGCACGCGATCAGGCCGCCCGTTGCATGGACTGCGGCGTGCCGTTCTGCCACCAGGGGTGTCCGCTCGGCAACGTCATCCCCGACTTCAACGAGCTGGTGCACCGCGGTAGCTGGCGCGCCGCGCACGAGGTGCTCGCGAGCACCAACAACTTCCCCGAGTTCACCGGCCGCCTCTGCCCCGCCCCGTGCGAGGCCGCTTGTGTGCTCGCCATCGAGCCTCGCTCCGGACCTCACACGCCACCCGACGCACCCAGGATCACGGGCGCGTCGCAGGCCGTCACCATCGAGCTCATCGAGAAGACGATCATCGAGCGCGCCTTCGACGAGGGCTGGGTGCGACCGCATCAAATTGCGACAGCGACGGGCAAGCGCATCGCGGTCGTGGGTTCGGGGCCTGCGGGGCTCGCAGCCGCCGAGCAGCTCGCACGCGCAGGCCACGCGGTGACCGTGTTCGAGAAGAGCGATCGGACAGGTGGCCTTCTCCGCTACGGCATCCCCGACTTCAA
>JBDTCO010000077.1:0-49822 GCA_039923495.1 Polyangia bacterium | reverse complement strand
GGCCAGGATGAGTTCGACGTTTTCGATGCGTGCCCTCAAGGTGCGCTTCTCCGGTGAGACCCACATCGGGATGAAGCGACAGCACAACGAGGACAGCCTGTTTCTGCCCGATCTCGAGCGGCTGTGCGTGGTCGCCGACGGGATGGGTGGCCACGCGTCCGGCGAGGTCGCGAGCAAGATGGCCGTCGACACGCTCGCCGAGCACTTCCGCAACACGCGCGACGAGGCCGAGATCACGTGGCCGTACCGCCTCGATCCGGCCGATCGGTACGAGGGCACGCGCCTCATCAACGGCATCCAGCTCGCCAACCTCAAGATCTACGAGCGCGCGCAGACCGACGACACGTGCCGCGGCATGGGCACCACCATCGTCGCCGCGTTCTTCTGCGACGATCGCGTGCTCATCGGCCACGTCGGGGACAGCCGTGTGTATCGGCTGCGCGACGGCAAGCTGACGCAGCTCACCGAGGATCACTCGCTGCTCAACGACTACATCAAGATGAAGCGCATGACCGAGGAAGAGATCGGCAAGTTCCAGCACAAGAACGTCATCGTGCGCGCCCTCGGCATGAAGGAGTCGGTGCAGGTCGACATGATGTCCGACAACTTCAAGCTCGGCGATGCGTACCTCATGTGCTCCGACGGGCTGTCCGGCATGATCGACGACCCGGGCCTCGCCGAGGTGATGCTGTCGGAAGCGGACCTCGACCGCGCCTGCGAGGCGCTCATCACCCGCGCCAACCAGAACGGTGGCGTCGACAACATCACCTGCGTCCTCGCGCGCCTCGAGCCGCTGCAGTCGTAGCTCCGTACGTCCGTTCACGGCGCGGATCCGTAGTACCGTCCGCCACCCCGTGACTCGCCGAGTAACAGCCGCGCTTGCGATCGTCAGCTACCTGCTGGCGATCGTCGTCGTGCCAGAGCTCCACCGGCTGCACCACGCTCGGTATGGGGCCGACCACGAGCACACCGCGTCCGGCACGATCTACACGCACGAGGAGACGTCGGCAGATCTCGGCTCGCACCACGCCGAGTTCGACGCGACGCTCGCTGATCTCGGCCTCGCCGAGGTCGCGACCGCAGGCACGCTCACGGTCGATTGTGCGTACACCGAGCTCACGCTCGCGACGTGTGATGCGGCCGCCACCACCACGCACGCGCGAACGTTCGGCGACGATCTGCTCGCGCGTACGCACCACCACCACGCCCCCGCCGATCCGCACCACGGTGCCGGCTCGCTCGAGCATCTGTCCGCGCTGCTCATCGCGAGCGCGCCACTTTACCTCGTTCCCCCGGTGCAGCCGTTCGTGCTGCTCGAGGTCGTCGTTGGTCACGAGACACCTGCCTTCGCGCTTCGCACCACCTGTGATGCCCGCGGTCCTCCGCGCGCGATCTGATCACCCCTCAGATCCGTCCAGGTCTTCTCGCGAAGGAGCGTCATGCGCTGTCGCATCGCGTCGTTTTGTATTCTGTTCACGTTGTGTTCGAGCCTCTCGTCGTCCAGCGCGCACGAACCGGGTGAAGCGGAGGAGCCCGCACCCGCGGGTCTCACCGCGCCGGTCCTCATCGAGCGCGTCGCGCCCGACTACCCGGAGGCCGCGCGACACTCCGGCCAGGGAGGCGTCGTCGGCCTGGAGATCGCCGTCGGTGCAGACGGCCTCGTCACCGATGTGAAGGTGACCAGGACGGCGGGCTTCGGCTTCGACGAGGTCGCGGTCGCAGCCGCGCGTCGCTTCAAGTTCAAGCCGGCCACGCGCGCCGGTGAGAACATCCCCTCGACGGTGCTGTTCGATCAGCAGTTCGTCGTGCGTCCGCACCTCACCGCCGAGACGAGCGCCGAGCTTGCGCCCGCGGAGGACGCGCCGACACCGCGCGTCGTCGAGGAGCCGGCCCCAGAAAAGACGAGCACGAAGTACGAGAGCACCGTCTCGGCGCGCGGGCCGTCGAGCGCGGCCTCGGCCTCGACCATCCGTAACCAGGACTTCGATCTGCGGCCGAAGACGTCGCCGAACGACATCCTGCGCGTCGTTCCCGGCCTGCTCGCCGTCCAGCACCAGGGCGGCGGCAAGGCCGACCAGATCTTCCTGCGCGGCTTCGATGCAGATCATGGCACCGATGTCGGCATCTTCGTCGATGGCGTCCCCATCAACATGGGCTCGCACGCGCACGGTCAAGGGTACGCCGATCTGCACTTTCTAATCCCCGAGGCGCTCGAGCGCGTCGACGTGGTCAAGGGCCCCTACGACGTGCGCTTCGGCGACTTCTCGACGGCCGGTGCGGTCAACCTCATCACGCGCGAGAAGTTCGACTCGTCGAGCGTGAAGTACACGATGGGCATGCTGCCGACGATCGGCGGTCGCACGGTCGCACAGGGTCGCTTCGTGGCGATCGTGTCGCCGAAGCTCACGGGCTGGGCCGCGAAGCTCCACCCGTGGGTCGCGTTCGAGGCCGCCTACGACGAGGGCCCGTTCACCGCGAACGAGAACCTCAAGCGCTACAACCTGTTCTCGAAGATCTCTTACGACTTCACGCCGCGCTTCAAGATGGGCGTGTTCTTCCAGGCGTACGGGGGTGGCTGGGTCGGCTCGGGGCAGATCCCGGCGCGTGACGTCGGCCGCATCGGTCAGTTCGGCGCGGAAGATCCGTCGGAGGGCGGGCAGACGCAGCGCCAGATGTTCACCGCGTTCGCGAAGTACTCGGGCGGGGATCAGGAGCTCGAGGCGACGGCGTACGTCACGCGCTACAAGCTCGCGCTGTTCAACGACTTCACCTTTTTCCTGCAGAAGCCCGTCGTTGGCGACGAGATCGAGCAGGACGACTCGCGCATCTTCGCCGGCGGCAAGATCGCGTACCACTTCCACAAGCGGAAGCACGGCATCTCGCTGCGTACGACGATCGGCGTCGAGACGCGCTACGACACGATCCACATCGATCGCTTTCAGGCGGAGAGCCAGAACGGCGACTTCCGCAAGCGCCTGGGTCGCATCGACGACACCGATGCGCAGAACGGCTTCGGCGGGAACAACGATGACGTCGGCATCCTCAACGTCGGCGCGTACATGGAGGAGGACGTGGTCTTCAACCGCTACTTCCGCCTCATCGGCGCGCTGCGTGCCGACTTCTACGGCTTCACCGTCGACGACAAGAGCGAGCAGCTCGGGCAGGGCAAGCCGAACACCTCGGGGACGCGCGAGTTCGCGCCGCTGTCGCCGAAGCTCACGGCGGTCATCACGCCGATCCCGAAGTACCTCGATCTCTATCTGAACTTCGGCATGGGTTACCACACGAACCAGGCGGAGGTCGCGCTGCGCGACGGCCAGACCATCACCAACAGCGACGGATCGTCGTACAAGATCCGCGCGGTGCCACGCTTCTACGGAGCCGAGATCGGCGCGCGCACTCGCCTCTTCGAGCGCCTCGATCTGGCCGCGGCGTTCTGGTTCAGCTACCTCGAGAACGAGACGAAGTTCGACGCCGACGTCGCGCAGTTCGAGCCCGGCGCCCCGACGCGCCGCCTCGGCTTCGACCTCGAGGTCCGCGCCAAGGTCACGAGCTGGCTGTTCGCCGATCTCGATCTCGCACAGGCCCAGTCGACGGCCGTGGCCAACGGTGGCAATGGCGGCGCGGTCGCGCTCGCCCCGAAGATCTACCTGACGGGTGGTCTCACGGCGAAGACCAAGTTCGGGCTGCGCGGCGGCCTGCGCTTCCGCTACGTCGGCGATCGTCCTGCGTTCAACGAGTCGAGCCCCGAGTACCAGTACTTCACGCACAAGACGATCAACGGCAAGCCCAACCCCGA
The DNA here is from genome assembly GCA_039923495.1 of Polyangia bacterium. GTDB lineage: Bacteria > Myxococcota_A > Polyangia > Palsa-1104 > Palsa-1104 > JBDTCO01. The sequence continues at coordinate 46,023 of JBDTCO010000077.1, read as the reverse complement.
CTACGATCCGTCGCGCGTCACGGCGCAGGGCTACTTCATCATGGACGCGTATGCGTCGTACCGCTGGCGCTGGATGGAGTTCTCGGCGGCCGTGCAGAACCTCCTCAACACCACGTGGCGCGAGGCGCAGTTCGGCAACAGCTCGTGCACCTACGACGAGACGTACAACCCGAGGAACCCCAACTACACCGGCTCGGGCGGTCAGCTCTCCGATGGGCGTTACGTGAGCCGCTGCGGCATCGGCTACCAGGTCACGGCCGCGGCGGGCGGTGCGAACACGCGCTCCGGCGTCACGGACGTGCACTTCACGCCCGGCGTTCCCATCAACCTGCAGCTCACCGCGAAGGCGTACTTCTGATGAAGGCTCTCATCTGTTTTTTGCTGCTCGCCGGCTGTCACGAGGCGAACAAGTCCAGCTTCCACGACGCGGGGCTCTTCAAGAGCATCGGTGATCCGTGCAGCCCGGACGTCGCGCCGGACTCGGAGTGCGGGTACCCACCGCAGTTCTACTGCTCGTCGGCGGGCGTGTGCGCGTCCGCTTGCAACGGGGACGACGACTGCGTCACGGGCATGTGCGTCGGTGCCACGGCGACGATGGTCGGCGAGTGCCGCGTGACGGGCGACATGTAGCTCACAGCGCGCGGAGTGGGTGCGCCTCGGGGGTCGACAGCGGCACGAAGAACGGCGCCGCCCACGCCGCCGTTGCCGCGCCGAGCGTGGCCGGACTCCAGCGCGGCTTCTGGTCCTTGTCGACCAGCCTCGCGCGAACGCCCTCTGCAAAGTCGGCGTCCTGGACACGCCGGATCGACAGGTCGTGCTCCATGCGAAAGACGTCGGCGAGCGACATCGTGCGCGCCCGCGCCTGTGCCTCCCACGACAGGCGCAGCGAGCCGGGGCACGCGGCCTGGAGGCCGTGCTGTGCCTTCGTCAGCCACTCGTCGCCGTTCAAGGCCACGATCGCCGCGACGACTTCCTCGAGCGTGTCGTGACGACACGCTCTCACGACCGCCGCGTGCTGCCGCTCGAGCGGACCCGGCTCGCATGGTGTCTCGACGAGGTCGTTCCAGGGCACGGCGGCGAGGACGCGCGCCTTCTCGTCGGCGCGTACCAGGCGATCGACGAGCCCGAGCAGGCGCGCGTCGCTGCCGCCGATGGTCGCGCCGGTGAGCGCGAGGAACAGCCCGAGCCTTTCGGGCACACGCGACAGGATGTAGCTGCCGCCGACGTCGGGGTAGAGGCCGATGGCGACCTCGGGCATCGCGAGGCGCGTGGTCTCCGTCGCGATGCGGTGGCTGCACCCGGCGAGGAGCCCGACGCCGCCACCCATGACGATGCCCGAGCCCCAGGCGAGGATCGGCTTTCCGAACGTGTGGATGAGGTGGTCCAGCGTGTACTCGACGGCGAAGAACGCGCGCGCGTACGACTGGCCATCCTTTGCGCCTCCCGATCGATGAATGGCGAGCACGTCACCTCCCGCGCAGAACGCGCGCGTCCCTGCGCCCTCGAGCACGACGGCGCAGATGCGATCGTCGGTGGACCAGGCGCGTAGCTTCGCGAGCAGCAGCCCCACGAGCTCCAGCGACAGCGCGTTGAGCTTCTCGGGGATGTTCAAGGTGGCGACGCCGAGGCGAGCGCCGCTGTCGAGCAGCCGCTCCTCGAAGAGCACGGGAGGCATCCGTCGAGCGTAGCACCGCTGCTGTGGGGACTCGTACGCAGGCGCGTCCGGCGCAACGGCGCAGGCGTGGTGCGCTACCTTCGTCATGACCTACGCGGAGGCCCTCGAGTAGCGCTCACGGCGCCAGGAAGATGCGCGGCTTGCCGAGGTCGAGGCGCAGCCGATCGCCCGCCTGCAGCCAGAGCGCATCGGCCTCGATCCGCGAGAGCTGCACGGTCATGCGCTGGCCGTCCGCGAGCACGACCTCCACCTCGACCCGGCTCGCGATGCGACGCACGGTCGAGACCTCGACGTTCGTCTGCGGCGCCCGCGCGAGCGTGACCTCCTCGGCGCGCACGTAGGCGAGCACCGCGCTGCCGCTCGGGATGCCCGGCGGCGCGTCCAACTGGATGCCCGCGAGCTCGGCCTGCCCGTCGTCGACGCTCCCGCGCAGCAGGCTCGCGTTGCCGATGAAGGAGGCGACGAACGGCGAGACGGGCTGATCGTAGATCTGATACGGCGTGCCGCTCTGCACGATGCGGCCCTCGTTCATGAGCACGACCTGATCGGAGAGCTCGAGCGCCTCTTCCTGATCGTGCGTGACGAGCAGCGTCGTGACGTGCGTCTGCGCGTGGAGCGCGCGTAGCCAGCGCCTGAGCTCGAGGCGCACCTTCGCGTCGAGCGCGCCGAAGGGCTCGTCGAGGAGTAGCACCCTGGGCTTCGGCGCGAGCGCGCGCGCGAAGGCCACCCGCTGCTGCTGGCCGCCCGACAGCTCGTTCGGCTTGCGCTGCCCGAGCTCGCGCAGCTGCACGAGCTCGAGCAGCTCGTCGACGCGTCGGGCGATCTCGCGTGACGGGAGCGTCTTGAGCTTGAGTCCGAAGCCGATGTTGTCGCGCACCGACAGGTGGGAGAAGAGCGCGTAGCCCTGGAACACGAAGCCGAGGCCGCGCTCGCGGACGGAGGTCTTCGTCACGTCGGTGCCGTGGATGGAGATGCGGCCGCGATCGGGCGTCTCGAGGCCGGCGATGATGCGCAACAGGGTGGTCTTCCCCGAGCCCGACGGGCCAAGGAGCGCGGTGACGCCGCCCGACGCTGCGCGTAGCGTCGCGTCGTGCACCGCGGGGCTGTCACCCTGCGTGTAGCGCTTGTCGATCCCTTCGATGACGACGCTCATTCGTCGGTCCCTTCGAGGACGCGACGCGCGGCCAGCGTCACGAGCGCGAGGAAGGCGAGGAGCGAGGCCGCCGCGAATGCGCCCACGAAGTTGTACTCGTTGTAGAGGATCTCGACGTGCAGCGGCAGGGTCTCGGTCCGCCCGCGGATGTGCCCCGACACGACGGACACCGCGCCGAACTCGCCCATCGCCCGCGCGTTGCAGAGCAGGACGCCGTACACGAGCGCCCAGCGGATCTTCGGCAGCGTCACGTGCCACAGCATCTGGAAGCCGCTCGCCCCGAGCGTGAACGCCGCCTCTTCCTCGCGCGAGCCCTGCGCGAGCATCACGGTGAGCACCTCGCGCGCGACGAGCGAGAACGTGACGAACGCCGTCGCCAGGACCACGCCCGGGATCGCGAACAACAGCTGCACGTGGTGCGCGGAGAGCCACGGTCCGAACAGCCCATGGGCGCCGCACACGAGCACGAAGAGCAGGCCCGCCACGACGGGGGACACCGAGAACGGCAGGTCGATGAGGGTGAGCAGGAGGCGACGACCGACGAAGTCGTAGCGCGCGAGCAGCCACGCCGCGGCGACGCCGAAGACCGTGTTGACCGGCACGGTGATGGCGGCGACCAGGAGCGTCAGCTTGATCGCCGCCCACGTGTCCGCCGAGCCGATCGCGGCGAGGTAGGGCCCGGCACCGCGCGAGAGGGCAGCCGCGAAGATCGTGACGAGCGGCGCACCCACGAAGAGCCCGAGGAAGCCGAGCGCGGTGAACGTGAGCAGGACGCGGGCCCAGCGCGGCTCGCGGACCGCATCGGAGAGCGTGCGGGTGCTCATCAGCGCGGCGTCCCGTGCGAGAGGCGCGCGCTCAGCGCGTTGAGCGCGAGGAGGATGACGAACGACGCAGACAGCATGACGACGGCGATCGCCACTGCGCCCGGGTAGTCGAACTGCTCGAGCTTGCCGACGATGAGCAGGGGCACGATCTCGGTCTTGCCGGGGATGTTGCCGGAGATGAAGATGACCGAGCCGTACTCGCCGAGCGCGCGCGCGAACGCGAGCGAGAAGCCCGTGACGAGGGCGGGCGCGAGCTTCGGCAAGATCACGAGCGCGAACGTGCGCACGCGTCCGGCGCCGAGGACGGCCGCGGCCTCCTCGAGCCGCGGATCGAGCTCGCGGATGACGGGCTCGACGGTGCGGACGACGAACGGCAACCCCACGAACACGAGCGCGATCGCCACGCCGAGCGAGGAGTACGCCGAGTGGATCCCGAGCTCGGAGAGCCAGCTGCCGACGGGACCGCGCTCCGAGTACACGGCGGTGAGCGCGATGCCCGCGACCGCGGTGGGCAGCGCGAACGGCAGATCGACGAGCGCATCGACGAACCGACGCCCGAAGAAGCGGTAGCGCGTGAGCACCCACGCAACGAGCAGCCCGAACACGACGTTGAGCAGCGCCGCGACCGCGGACGCCCCGAAGCTCAGCTCGAACGCCGCGCGAGCACGCGGTCCCGACAGCACGTCGACGAGCTGCCTTGCGCTGAGCGTGGAGCCGCGCCACACGAGCGCGCCGACGGGCAGCAGCACGAGCAGGCCGACATACGACAGCGTGATGCCGAACGAGAGGCCGAAGCCGGGGAGCACGCCGCGCCGGCGGAGCCTTAGCACCGCAGCCAACCCGGAGAGATCAACAGGAAACGGACAAAGAGCTCGGCACGCCATTGCCGGTCTCCTTTTGTGTTGCTGGTCGAGGCATGGCCTTTCATCGCGAGCCACCGAAGAAGCTGTCGAACACGCCCCCGTCGCTGAAGTGGACCCTGTGCGCCTCCTGCCAGCTGCTCGCGATCTCCTCGACCGTGAAGAGCTTCATCGCCGGGAGCTCGGGGTGACGTGAGAGCACGGCAGCGTCGACCGGGCGGAAGTGGTGCTTCGCCGCGAGCTCCTGGACCTCGGGGCGGTAGAGGAACTGGAGGTAGGCCTGCGCGACCTTGCGGGTGCCGTGCTCGGCGACGTTCTTGTCGAGGAGCGCGACGGGCGTCTCCGCCACGATGCTCACCGAGGGGCGGATGATCTCGAAACCGTCTTCGGGGAACTCGTGCTCGACGAGGAACGCCTCGTTCTCCCACGAGACGAGGACGTCACCCATGCGGCGCTGCGCGAACGTGGTGGTCGCGGCGCGCGAGCCCGAGTCCATGATCGGCGCGTTGCGATAAAAGCGCCGCACGAAGTCGCGCGCACGAGCCTCGTCGCCACCGGACGCGCGCATGGCGTAGCCGTAGGCCGCGAGGTACACCCAGCGCGCACCGCCGGAGATCTTCGGATTGGGCATCGTGACGACGGTGCCCGGACGCACGAGATCGGACCAGTCGTGGATGCCCTTCGGGTTGCCGCGTCGCACGACGAACACGATGGTCGACGTGTACGGTGTCGAGTGGTCGGGCAGGCGCTCTCGCCACGCCTCCGGCAGTAGGTCGCTCTTCGTCGCGATCGCGTCGATGTCGTAGGGGAGCGCGAGCGTCACCACGTCGGCGGGCAGGCCCTCGATGACCGCGCGCGCCTGCTTGCCGGACGCCTCGTGCGACTGTGCGATGGTGACGCGCTCGCCCGTCTTTTGCTGCCACTCGCGTGCGAAGAGCGCGTTGACCTCCTGGTACAGCTCGCGCGTCGGATCGTACGACGCGTTGAGCAGCACGGCGTCCGCGTGGGCCACGGTGGACAGGAGCAGCAGCGCGCCGAGCAGGGCTCGCATCAGAAGGAGGTGGCGGCGCCCGTGGCCAGCGGCGCCTCATCGGCAGACGCGACGTTCCGCAGCAGAGCAGCGAAGAGAAAGGTCGGAGCGATGCGCGCCAAGGCGCTCAAGGAGCGACACCGCTCATGAGGCGCACTCGCCCTCCATCGTCTCCTCGCGAAAGCTCTGGGTATCGCCGAGATCGACGAAGTCGTCGGGGCGCACGAGCTCCGGTGTCAGCGTCTCGAGATCGACGAGCAGCGCCTTCACCTTCGGCACCTCGACGCGCGCGAAGAACGCCGCCGCCTGCTCGCCTGCCTCGCGGTTCTCGACGTAGTGCCGCACGAGGCGCTCGATGGCCTCCCCCGCGCGCCGCGCCGGTACTTTCGCCACGAGCCGACCGAACGTCGCCGCCTCGGGTCGCGGGTCACCTCCCAGGTACACGAAGTACTGTGGCGCCGGCTTGCCGTCGACCTTGCGGAGGCCACCCTGCAGGCCGATGCCCGCGACGTGGTGGAGCCCGCATCCGTTGGGACAGCCGCTCACGCGAACGTCGAGCGGACCGACCCGATCGAGCAGCTCGGTGTGCACGGAGAAGTGCTCGTTGAGCAGGCCCGCGACGCCTCGCGAGCGCGTGACGGCGAGCTTGCACGACTCGGCACCGGGGCAGCTCGTGACGTCGCCGAGCGAGTCCGGATCCGAGCGGTTCATGCCGATGGCCAGGAGCAAGTCGTACAGCGAACCGACGCGATCGTTCGGCACCCATCGGAGCGTGAGGTCCTGTCCGTGGGTCGTGCGCAGCGTCGCGTCGCCGAAGCTCTCGGCGAGGAGCGCGAGCGCGCGCAGGTGCGCACCCGACACGTCGCCCAGCGACAGCGTCACGATGACGAGCGAGTAGCCGGCCTGGCGCTGCGGCTTCACGTTGGTGCGGAGCCAGCGCGCCTTTGCCTCGCTCTCGGCGAGCTTGATCGTCGGCGGCGTGGGTGGGCGTGGCTCATCCCAGCGCGCGTGCGAGACGATCTCGCGGAGCTGCGAGGCAGAGGGCTCGGCGGTGTAGGAGGTCGGTTGGCTCTCGAAGGGCGGCGGGTTCTGCGCGTCGAACGGGAGGTCGACATCGCCGACCTTCGCGTACTCGTCGACGACGAGCTGCGCAAACGCGTCCCAGCCGAGCTGCTTGACGAGGAACTTCATGCGATTTCGCGCGCGGTGCACGCGATCGCCGTGTGCGTGGAACACGCGGATCACCGCCTCCGACAGCGCGAGGATCTGTTCCGCGGGCAGCGCGTCGAAGATCTCGTGCCCCGCGCGACACAGCGTCGACGTGCCGCCCGCGAGCGTGATGCCGAAGACGCGCTTGCCGCCCACGATCTTCGGCCAGAAGCCGATATCGTTCACGAGCGCGAACGCGTGATCGGTCGGACCGCCGGCGAAGGCGATCTTGAACTTGCGCGGCAACGTCGACGACAGCGGGTGCCGCAGGAGGTAGCGCGTGAGGGCCTGCGAGTACGGCGTCGGATCGAAGGCCTCGGTTGAGTCGACCCCGGCCGACCATGCGCAGGTGATGTTGCGAACGGAGTTGCCGCACGCCTCGCGCGTCGTGAGGCCGGCCGCGGCGAGGTGCTGCATCGCCGTGCCGACGTCGGAGAGGTGCACGAAGTGGAGCTGCGCGTTCTGACGCGTGGTCAGGTGGAAGAACCCTCGTGACCACTTCTCGGCGGTGTCGGCGAGCACCCGCGCCTGATCCGTGGACAGCACGCCCTGCGGGATCTTCACGCGCAGCATCGAGAGGTCACCGACCTGACGTTGCCCGTACGTGCCGTTCACGAGGCGGAAGGTGCGCCAGGTGTCGGCGTCGATCTCGCCGCGCTCGAACTTTTCGAGTGTGTCGATGAACGTGTCTACATCGGCCTCCTTCGCGAACGCGAGGCTGGTGGCACCGAGAGTGGATTCATGCCGTGGCAAGGTGGTCCTCCGACGTGGATGCAGCTGCAGTGCATTCGGTGATGCGTTCGGCGATGGTGACGACGTCGCCGATGACGAGCAGGCCCGGGGGTCCGGGTGGGAGCACGACCTCGGCGAGCTCGCTCAGCGGACCGGTCCAGCTCCACTGCGCCGCGGTGTGTGCGCCGACGACGATCGCCGCCGGCTGAGCGGGCGACCAGCCTCGTGCGAGCAGGCGATAGACGATCTCGCGACGCGCGCCGAGCGACATGAGGAACACGAGCGTGAGCGCACCCGGCGGAAGCGCAGCAACGGTGGCATGCCACGCGTCGGCAGGCTGCGCGGTGAGCACGGCGAAGCCCCCGGCGACGCCGCGGTGCGTGACGGGGATGCCCGCCGCGGCCGGTCCCGCGAGCGCGCTCGAGATCCCGGGCACCATCTCCCAGTCGAGCCCCGCGGCGTGCAGCGCGAGCGCCTCTTCACCACCGCGACCGAACACGAACGGGTCGCCCGCCTTGAGGCGCACGACGCGACGACCCGAGCGCGCCGAGCGCACCAGCGCCGCCTCGATCGCGCTCTGCTCCGTGCTGACGCTGCCGGCGCGCTTGCCGACGGGGAGGCACAGGGCCTTTGTCGCGAGCGCGAGCACGCGCGGATCGACGAGCGCGTCGTAGTAGACGACCTCGGCATGCGCGAGCGCGCGGACTGCGCGCACCGTCAGCAGATCGGGATCGCCGGGACCTGCTCCGACGAGCAGCACGGGATGGGTCATTGGGCGCGCGCTCCTGCGTAGAGGGAGTTGAGTGCGGCGAGCAGCAGCGGACGGCGCTGCGCGTGAGGGAGGACGTCGCGCTTCCACGCCTCGCGCGCGCGGCTGGCAAGCTCGAGCCATGCCGAGACCGTCTCGTCGTCGGGGAGGAGCGCGTCGAGCGCTTCACGGACGAGGCCGGACAGCGCGGGCGCAGCACCATCGGTGGAGATGGTGAGGAGAAGCTTGCCGCGACGGATCAGCGCGGGGCTCTGCGCGGACGCGTCGGCGGGCTGGTCGACCGCAAGGACGAAGAGGCCACGCGCGTGGCCCGCGAGCGAGGCGGTGCGGTTCACGTCGGCGGGTGCGGCGGAGACGACGAAGCTCACGCCATCGACATCGGCTTCCTGGAACTCGCGCAGCTCGACGCGCTCGGCGAGCAGACGCAGCGCATCCGACACGAGCGGCGCCACGACGGTGATGCGCGCGCCTGCCTCGGCGAGCGCGACCGCCTTGTGCGAGGCGATGACGCCACCGCCAACGAGCAGCACGCGCCTGCCGGCGAGCGACAGGTTGACGGGATAAAGCGGCGCCACGTTCGTGCTCACTTCTGGCCACCGGTGTGCAGCCCGCACTCCTTGAGCGTGGGGTCTTCCCACCACCAGCGACCCGCACGCGACGGCTCGCCCGGCTGCACCGCGCGCGTGCAAGGCGCGCAGCCGATCGACGGATAGCCGCGACGGTGTAGCGCGTGCACGAGCACGTCGTGCTCCTTCGCGAGCGCCCATGTCTCCTCGTCGGAGACGTGCGCCAGCGGGCTCACCTTGACGAGGGCGCGCTCGTCGAGCTCGAGGCGCTCGATGGTGCCACGCGTCGGGCTCTGTGCGCGGCGGAGGCCCGTCATCCACGCCTCCGCACCATCGAGCGCACGCGCGAGCGGCTCGACCTTGCGCACGTGGCAGCAGTGCTTGCGCGCCTCGAGCGAGGCATAGAAGGAGAGCGGCCCCGCGTCGCGATAGATCGCCTCCACCGCCGCGGCGTCCGGGAAGTACGTCTCGATCTCTATGGAGTAGCGATCGCGCGCGGACTCGAGCAGCTGGTAGCTCTCTTCGGGCAGGCGACCCGTGTCGAGCACGAAGGCGCGGGGACGCCTGCTGGCGGGCAGCGCGCGTGCGGCGTCGGCCACGAGGTGCAGCAGGACCGTGTCCTCGATGCCGAGGCTCAGCGCGAGCGTGAGCTTGTCGCGGAACCGCTCGACGGCCCAGCGGACGATCGCCTGGACGTCGGTTGTCGACGAGGAAGCCTCGACCCGAGACAATTCGTCCGTTATATTGGAATCAGTCGACACGGGTGACTTCCGCTATGTTATAACAAGGTCCGTGATAACGGACAAGGCATTTCGATGAGCAGGCTGGCGGGTCACCTCGCGTCTCTCGAGGCCGAGGCCGTGCAGATCTTCCGCGAAGCCGTCGCCGAGCGCGAGCGTCCGGTGCTGCTGTTCTCCGGTGGCAAGGACTCCATCGTGCTGCTGCGGCTCGCGGAGAAGGCGTTCCGTCCGGCGCGGTTTCCGTTTCCGCTGATGCACGTGGACACGGGCCACAACTTCGACGAGGTCATCGCCTTCCGCGATGCGCGCGCGAAGGCGCTCGGCGAGCGTCTCATCGTCGCGAGCGTGCAGGACTCGATCGACCGCGGCCGCGTGGCGGAGGACGTGGGGCCGCTCGCGTCGCGCAACCGGCTGCAGACGACGACGCTGCTCGATGCGATCGCCGAGCACCGCTTCGACGTCGCGTTCGGTGGCGCGCGTCGCGACGAGGATCGTGCACGCGCCAAGGAGCGCGTCGTCAGCGTGCGCGACGCGTTCGGTCAGTGGGAGCCGAAGACCCAGCGCGCCGAGCCATGGGGGCAGCTGAACCTGTCCATCAAGGGCGGGCAGTCGCTGCGGGTGTTCCCGATCTCCAACTTCACGGAGCTCGACATCTGGGAGTACATCGCCGCCGAGAAGCTCGAGGTGCCGTCGATCTATTACTCGCACACGCGCGCGGTGATCGAGCGCCAGGGGATGCTGTACGCAGCGACCGGGCCGAACGTGCCGCAGGCCGGCGAGCGCATCACGCACGTCGAGGTCCGCTTTCGCACCATCGGTGACATCACGTGCACCGGCGCAGTGCGCTCGTCCGCGCGCGACATCGACGAGATCTTGCGCGAGACCGCCACCGCCACGATCACCGAGCGCGGCGCCACACGTGCCGACGACAAGTTCAGCGAAGCCGCGATGGAAGACCGAAAGCGCGAGGGCTACTTTTAAAATGAGAGAGGTCTCGAACGCGGATGTGAAGCACGCGCGAGTGACGCGCAGTGGGGGGAGGCTCCGACGAGCTCGGCTCGACGGAGGGGGGACGGGAACGTCCCCCTTTGTGGCGAAGTTCAGCGAAGCCGCGATGAAAGACCGAAAGCGCGAGGGCTAACTTTAATGACCGCAGTCGTACGAGTCGCAACCGCGGGCAGCGTCGACGATGGCAAGAGCACGCTCATCGGGCGCCTGCTCTTCGATTCGAAGTCGCTGATGACCGATCAGCTCGATCACGTGGAGGAGGCCAGCCGTCGTCGTGGCTTCGGGCGCACGGAGCTCGCGCTGCTCACCGACGGCCTGCGCGCCGAGCGCGAGCAGGGCATCACGATCGACGTGGCGTGGCGTTACTTCGCGACGGCCGATCGCCGCTTCATACTCGCGGATACGCCCGGGCACGTTCAGTACACGCGCAACATGGTCACGGGCGCCTCGACCGCGGACGTCGCGATCGTGCTGCTCGATGCCGAGCGCGGCGCGACGGACCAGACGCGACGTCACCTCTTCATCGCCGCGTTGCTCGCGGTGCCGCGCGTGATCCTCGCGGTCAATAAGATGGATCGCGTCGCCTTCGATCGTGTGCGCTACGAGGTGCTCGTGGCCGACGCCGAGCGCTGGTATCGCACCGGCGGGGGGACCGCGCCCGTGCTCGGCGTGCCGCTGTCGGCGCTGCGCGGTGACAACGTGGTCGACCGGTCCGCCGAGACGCCGTGGTACGCGGGCCCGACGCTCATGGAGGCGCTGCACGAGTCCGTCACGCCGCCGGACGATCATGGTCCTGCGCGCCTGCCGGTGCAGTGGGTGATCCGGCCGCAGGACGAGGCGCACCACGACTACCGCGGCCTCGCGGGTCGGCTCGCTGCGGGCACGCTCTCCGTCGGGGACGACGTGATCGTGATGCCGGCCGGACATACCTCGAAGGTGGCCCGGCTCGAGTCGGGAGGTGCGCGAGTCGAGTGCGTTCGCGCTGGCGAGTCGATCGTCGTGCAGCTCAAGGACGACCTCGATGTGAGCCGTGGCGACCTCGTGTGTTCGCTCGCCTCGCCGCCGCCAGCCGTGGAGTTCCTCGAGGTCGACGTGTGCTGGCTGAGCTCCACGATCCTCCGGCCCGGCGCGCGCCTTACGGTGAAGCACACCACGCGCCGCGTGAAGGCCGTCGTCGAGGAGATCGTGCATCGTCGCGACGTGACGGAGGGCGCGATCGAGGTCGCCCATCAGCTCTCGCTCAACGACCTCGGACGCATAAAGCTGCGCCTCGCCGGACCAGTCTGCGTCGAGCCCTACGCGGAGTCGCGTGCGCTCGGCAGTCTCCTGCTCATCGACGAGGCGAGCGCAGACACCGTCGGTGCGGCGATGGTCAGGTAGCGGGCATCACCGCGCCCCGCGTCACGATCGCGTCGGTGAGATCGCGATCTGCCGTCGCGCCGTCCCACACGATCACGCGCTCGAGGCGCACGCCGCTCCGTACGCGCGCGCCTCGTCCCACCACGACGCCGGGGCCCACGTGCGCGCCGGCCTCGACGATCGCGCCCGGGCCGATGCGGACCGGTGCGATGACGCTGCCGTCGACGCGCGCGGTGGTGTCGACCCCGACGAGCGCGCCGGGTGCGTAGCGGAGGCGGGCGCGGCCGTACAGTGCATTCAGGTTGCCGTCCAAGTAGCGCTTCGGCGTGGAGTGCTCCTGGAAGTAGCCGCTCAAGATCATGCCTTCGACGCGGTCGCCATCACGCAGCGCGGGCAGGTAGCCCTGGCGAATGGAGTCGGACTCGCCGTGCTCGGGCAGGCGCGCGACCAGCCGCGGTGACACGAGGTGGATGCCGGTGAACATCGCGGTGTGGCGTGCTTCACCCGCCTGGCCCTGGCCGATGATGCGCAGCACGCGACCGTCCCGGTCGGTCTCGACGGCGCCCCAGCGCTCCGCGTCGGGGACCTCCTTGAGCAGCATGGTGGCGACGGCGCCCGTGCGCGCGTGGCGTGCCTTCATCGCGTGGAGATCGGCGTCGACGAGGATCTTGCCGTTCACGACGAAGAAGTCCTCGTTGCCACCCTCGGTGAGGAAGTCGGCGAGCTTCACGATGCCGCCGCCGGTGCCGAGGATCTCCGGCTCCGGGGAGTACGTGATGGACACGCCGAGGTCCGCGCCGGTGCCGAGCTCCTGCTCGATGAGCTCGCCCTTGTGGTGCAGGTTGACGGCGATCTCGACGATGCCGTGACCGGCGAGCAGCGCGATGGCGTAGCGGATGAGCGCGATGTCGCACACGGGCACGAGCGGCTTCGGGCGCTCGTCGGAGAGCGGGCCGAGGCGCGTGCCGAGGCCGGCGGCGAGCACGAGCGCGCGGGTCATGACTGCACCTGTCGCTCGAGCTGGACGAAGCGTCGATCGTCGACCGCCCCGACGGCGCGCGCGTAAAAAGGCTTCGGGCCGATCCACGCGATGACGCCTGCCTCGGGCAGCCCCTCGACGGCGAGGAGGGTGTGAACGAGCAGCGCCTCACCGAGCTTCTTGCCGCGGTGTGCGGGCAGCGTGCCGGCGGGCCCGAACCAGCCGAGGCCCTGGTTGTTACCGTCGGCGCACGCGAACGCGACGGGGACACCTTCCTCGGTCCACGCGCAGAACAGCGCGTGCCGCGGACCGTGCGCGGCGAGCCCGACCTCCTTGGCCCACACCGGAGCGAACTGCGTCGACACCATGTGCAGCACCGCCGGGAGCTCGAGCGACGTGGGTCGACCGACGCGATAGCCGTCGATGTCCTTCGGTGGAGACTTCACCTCGGCGAGGTCCGCGCGCAGGTTCTCCACCTGACCGCGCTCGACGAAGCCGCGCTTCACCAGCCACGCGATACCCTCCTCGTAGCGCACGTCGATGCCGGGAGCCAGGTAGTTGCCGGGGTGATCACCGATGCGAGCGTCCGGCGTCGAGAGCGCGAGCAGCTGCGTGCCGATGCCCCGCCGACGGTGCTCCGCGGCCACCGCGAGCACCTTGATGTAGCGTCCGGCGACGGCGCACACCCCGATGAGCGTCTCACCCTCCCAGGCACCGGTGACGACGCCGGTGCGCGCGCCATCGTCTCCGAACAGCTTCTCTTCGGCAACGAGGTCGATGCGATCGTGAGGCAGGGCCTCGACGAGGAGCGCGGTGGCAGCGTTCAGGGAGGAGCGCGGGAGCGGGGCGAGGTGCATGCTCTGGCAACTTACAACAACGCGCCCACGAGCTGCTCGCTCGCGGAGGAGCGGCACGCGCCTCGTCATGGTCGAGGGGGCGGTGAAACGCGGTTCGATTACGAGCGACGTGGTGATAGCTTCGGTCATCATGCGAATTGCAGTCCTGGGTACCGGGTACGTTGGTCTCGTTGCAGGTGCGGGCTTCTCCGATTTCGGCAACGAGGTGACGTGCGTCGACATCGACGAGGCCAAGGTCGAGCGGCTGCGGCGCGGCGAGATCCCGATCTACGAGCCCGGCCTCGAGAAGCTCGTGCAGCACAACGTCGCCGAGGAGCGCTTGCGCTTCACGACCGACATCGCCGAGGCCGTCGGCAACGCCGAGATCGTGTTCATCGCGGTCGGAACGCCATCGTCGCACGATGGCTCCGCGGATCTGTCGCAGGTCCTCTCGGCTGCGCGCGACATCGGCCGCGCGATGAAGCACTTCACGGTCGTGGTCACGAAGTCCACCGTTCCGGTCGGCACGTCGGCGAAGGTGGAGGCGGCGCTCGCCGAGGTCGCGAAGGTGCCATTCGCCGTCGCGTCCAACCCCGAGTTCCTGAAGGAGGGTGACGCGGTCGCCGACTTCATGAAGCCGGATCGCGTCATCCTCGGCACCAACGATCAGCGCGCCGCCGAGCTGCTGCGCAAGCTCTACGCGCCGCTCGTGCGCACGAACGACCGCTGCCTCGTCACCGATCCCATCTCCGCCGAGCTCACGAAGTACGCCGCGAACGCGTACCTCGCGACCCGCATCTCGTTCATGAACGACATGGCCAACCTCTGCGAGCGCGTCGGTGCCGACATCGAGCTCGTGCGTCGCGGCATGGGCATGGACGTGCGCATCGGCAACAAGTTCCTCTTTCCCGGGGTGGGCTACGGCGGCTCGTGCTTCCCGAAGGACGTCAAGGCCGTCATGTCCACGGCGCGCGAGGCCGGCTGGCCGCTCGGCATCGTCGAGGCAGTCGATCGCGTGAACGATCGCCAGAAGCGGGTGCTCGCCGACAAGGTGCTGCGTCGCCTGACGGGACAGGCGGAGTGGTCGGCGAACGCGCTGCAAGGCAAGGTCGTCGCGCTGTGGGGCCTCGCGTTCAAGCCCGGCACGGACGACGTCCGCGAGGCGCCCTCGCTCACCATCGCGGAGCTGCTGCTCGGCGCAGGCGCCACCGTGCAGGGGCACGATCCCGTCGCGCAGGAGACGTTCGCGGTCGCGCTCGAGCAGCGCGTGGATGAAAAAGTGCGTGCGCGCTTCTCGCTGCACGAAAAGCCGTACGACGCCGCCAAGGGTGCCGACGCGCTGTGTCTCCTCACCGAGTGGCACCAGCTCCGGCGCCCCAACTTCGCCAAGCTGAAGACACTTTTGCGCGCGCCCAACCTCTTCGACGGACGCAACACGTGGGAGCCGGCCGACGTTCGCGCGCTCGACTTCTACTACGAAGGTATCGGTCGCGCGTAGGTGCGCCGTCTCCACTTCGCGAAGAACGATCTCGACTGGCTCCCGAAGCAGTACCGCTATGTGCGCAGTGTCGTCATCGGCGGCACGTGGACCGTGGTCGGCGGTGGCCTTCTCACGGCGATGGTGTGGGGCGCGCACTTCTTCGTGTTCGGCAAGGGGATCCTCGCCGTCGGTGCCGCCGGCCACGCACTCGGTGATCGCGTCTCGAAGAGCATCGTGCAGCGTCGGCTCGGCAAGCTCGCGCGCGGGGACGTCGATCTCGCGAAGCTCTCGAACGCCGACGACGGCGA
This sequence comes from Polyangia bacterium, assembly GCA_039923495.1. Lineage (GTDB taxonomy): Bacteria > Myxococcota_A > Polyangia > Palsa-1104 > Palsa-1104 > JBDTCO01. The sequence goes on along the minus strand of JBDTCO010000077.1, from coordinate 30,495 downwards.
GCTCGTCCATGTGCGCGGCGTCGTGCGCGCGCACGAGCAGGTGCCCTCGCTGCTCGGCGGTGCGCCCGGCGTCTATCGTCGGATCAGCGCGAACTTCGGCGACGTCCGCACCATCGAGGAGTCGGCGGTCGACTTCCAGCTCGTCGATGCGGAGGGCAACGCGATCGGCATCGAGACCGAGGGGGCGCGCTGGGTCGTGCAGGAGACCAAGAAGACGAAGCTGACGAACGCGGAGGTGCTGGCGTCCTTCGAGGGCCTCGAGCTCGTGCGCAGCTTCTTCTCGCGGCGTCGTGATCGCGAGGCCCGCAAGAAGCGCCTCTGGGCCGCCCACCTCGTGCACGCGTCCGAGACGATGCTCCGGGCGGGCGACGAGGTCGAGGTCGTCGGTTACAAGTCGCGCCAGGTCGACCCCACGATGGCCGACCGCATGTTCCGCGACACGCCCATGCGCGCGACGCTGCGCGCGGGAAGAGATCTTCCGCTCATCGTCTCGCGGGTGAAGAACGCGTGAGCGGTCGCGCAAGCTCTCGAGGTCACGAACACCGCGAGCGGCCCCGGCGACGACGAGACCGCGCCGGTCGAGCTGCTCGACAGCGAAGCCGCCCGCTACGAGCGCTCGTAGGTCCTCGGCGAGGGCGGCATGGGCAAGGTGTGGCTGCTGCGCGATGAGCGCATCGGTCGTCGCGTGGCGCAGAAGGCGCTGCTCGAGAGCATCGACGATCCGGGTATGCGCGCGCGCTTTTTGCGCGAGGCTCGCCTGCACGGTCAGCTCGAGCACCCGCGGTCGTACCCGTCTACGATCTCGGCACCGGCACCGACGGAAAGCTCTACTTCACGATGAAGCGCGTCCGCGGCGCGACGCTCGCGGACGTGATCGCGCGGAGCCGCAACGGAGAGCCGGAGACGCTCGAGAAGTTCTCGCAGCGTCGCCTGCTCACGGCGTTCTCGCAGGTCTGCCTCGCCGTCGAGTTCGCGCACGATCGAGGCGTCGTGCACCGCGACCTCAAGCCCGACAACCTCATGCTCGGTGATCACGGCGAGGTCTATGTCCTCGACTGGGGGATCGCGCGCTTGATGCACGAGGACGACCGCGAGCTCGACTCCGATACGCCCACGTCCTCGTCGAGCCGACGACGCAGAAGAGCGGCCTCGTCGGAACGCCGGGCTACAGCGCGCCCGATCAGCTGCGCGGCGGGCTGCTCGGTCCGAGCGCCGACGTCTTCGCGCTCGGCCGCGCTGCTGTACGTCACCGTCTTCTTCAACAACCTCGTGTTCGCGCTGTGCGCCGGGCTCTACGGACCGCTCGTGCTCGTGCCCTCGATGGTGATCACGAACACCGTCGTCTTCGCGCTGCATCTCGAGGGCAAGCTTCGGCTGTGGGCCGTCGCAGCGCGTGCCTCGCGGTGGCGCTGCCCGTCGCGCTCTCCATCGCGGGCATCATCCCCGGCAGCTACTCGCCGCAGGACGATGGCATCCTCCTTCGGCCGCTGTGGCTCGCGCTCCGACCGACAGCCACGATGCCGTTCCTCACGGTCGGAACGCTCATCGCGATCGTGAACGGTGCGTTCGCCGTCGCGAGCGTGCGCGACTCGCTCCCCAGCGCAGAGCGCCGCCTGCAGATGCAGCGCTGGCAGCTCCAGCAGCTGCTCCCCGAGCAGCCGAACGCGGAGTCAGCGCAGGCGTGACCGCACGCCGCGGCCGCACACATATGCGGCACAGGCGAGCAGGCCGAACGCGATCACCGTCGCTGCGATCGATTGCGGAGGATCACCGCGCAGGCCCGGAGGCCGCATGCCAGGCCTCCACGGCTCCTTGTTCGTCATCCACTCGAGCGGCCACCAGTCGAGGCGCAGGCGCGACCACGCATCGCCGAGGTGCGCGTGCGACGGCATGATCGAGCGCCATGGTGGATCGCGGTCGAGGTCGGGGTCCGCCGTGACGAGGTGGCGCAGCAGCCACCACTGTCCGATCAGCGGTGAGAACGACGGGATGTAGTGGGCGTGCGTGAAGCTCTCCCTGAACCAGCCGCTCGCGCCCGTCTGATCCTTCACGGTGACGAGCACGCGGATGTAGTGATCCCAGTAGAGCGACGCGCCGAGGAGCTGCACACAGAGCCCCATCGCGACGACGGTGTACGTGAGCGCGAGGCGCAGCCGGCGCCGACCCCGCGCGAGCGCCTCGGGCAGCCACGGCGTCGCCCACAGCAGCACGATCGGCGACAGCGGCGCGAGGTGGCGCGGCCCCCAGCAGTAGTCGGCGTGCCAGATGCGGAACTTCGCGTTGAACAAGATCGTCGATACGACGATGCCGAGCTGCAGCAGGGTCTCCGCGCGGTAACGCTTCCACGCGACGCGCAGCCCGACCACGCCGAGCATCAGCGGCGGCGAGTACCAGAGCACACCCTTGCCGGGCGACAGCAGAAAGCCGTGCACGGCCGCGAGCACATCGCCCGAGAAGAGGCCGCCGCGCATCGTGTAGCCGGACGAGAGGATGTTGCCGGTCTTGATGTGGTTGTGCCACAGCGCCAGCGCGATGAAGGCGCCGAACTCGACGAGCGCCAGCCACGAGCGCAGCACGGTCTTGCCGAGGTCACCCGCGCGAAAGCGGGCCCAGCCGAGGTACGCGACGATCATCGGCAACACGAGCACGAACACGAGCTTGGCGCTCACGAGGACGCCGGCCGCGACGCCGATCCATCCGAGCGTCGCCACCGTGGGCCTGCGCGCGGCGACGAGCGTCCTCTCGACGAGCCACGTGAGCGCGAACGTCTGCAGCGCCTCCGCGTAGGCAGAGCGCGCGTAGATGAAAGAGATGGTGCAGAACGCGAGCACCAGCGTGAGTCCGACCGCCCAGGACTCGCGCCGCTTGTCGGGGACGCGCCTGCGCACCAGACGATAGAAGAGCAGGCACGCGGCGGCCATGAGCAGCGCCGGTGAGAGGTGACAGATCATCGCGTTGAGCGGCCGATCCGGGACACCCGGGATCTGTCGCAGCACCTTGTAGGCGAGGTAGCTCGGCACCATCGCGAGCACGTTGCCGAGCGGAAACACGCCGTACTTCGGTCCGTCGAGCTTGCCGTCCGGTCGCGCGTAGAACCACGGGGGTCCGCCCTCGAGCCGGACCGCGAAGTCGTGATGCTCGACGAAGCTCTCCGTCGTGTCGTACACGACATGCGAGTCCGCCCACGGCGGCTCGCGACTCGTGAGCAGCAGGAACAGGGACGCGAGGAGGACGAAGAGTCGGAGCTGCACGGACGGCGAGATACTAGCAGCGAGGCGCTTCGAAAACGCGTGCGACAAGCGCGGCGGAGGGAGCTCGGCGGCCTGTGCCCGACGAGGGAGGACGGGGACGTCCTCCCCTGATCGCCTGCGCCATATCCGCGACCATGATCGTGCCGTCTGCGCCGCTCATGTGGAACGCGTCGCGAGCGCCCTCTTTTTGTCGGCTCCATCGAGCGCGGCACTGCGGCCGGCTCGCAGCGCGCGGTGATCCGCTCCTGCTCTTCCGGTTCGCCCCCGCGCAGGAGGTGGCGTGCGAGCGATATCGCATCCCGCTCGTTGCCGAGCTGCCCGCGCTCGTGCAGGCTGCTCGCGAACGCCTCGCCGCACGGACCTGACCTGACCATGATCACCCTCACGAAGCTCGAGAAGGCCTTCGCTGGCCGCACGCTCTTTGCCGACGTGTCGCTGCAGCTCAACGCGGGCGCGCGCTATGGCCTCGTCGGTGCCAACGGCTCGGGCAAGACCACGTTGCTCAAGATCCTCGCCGGCGACGAACCCGCATCCAGCGGCACGTTCATGATCCCGGCCCGCGCTCGCGTCGGGGTCCTGCGGCAGGACCAGTTCCTCGAGGGGGACGAGAGCATCCTGTCGGTCGCGATGATGGGCGACGCCCGCGTGTGGGCCGCGCTGTCCGAGCGCGATCGCATCATCGAAGGCCACGGAGATCCGGCGCGGCTCGCAGAGCTCGAGCACCTGCTGTCCATCGAGGGGGGCTACACGTTGGAGGCGCGCACGACGGCCGTGCTCGAGGGCCTCGGCATCCCGATGGCGCAGCACCAGAACCCGCTGTCGACGCTGTCGGGTGGCTTTCGCCTGCGCGTGCTGCTGTCGCAGGTGCTCCTCGGTGGGCCCGATGTGCTGCTCCTCGACGAGCCGACCAACCACCTCGACATCCTGTCGATCCGCTGGCTCGAGAAGTTCCTCGCGGGTCATCGAGGCGTCGCGCTCGTCATCTCGCACGACCAGCGCTTCCTCGACAACATCGCCACGCACATCCTCGACGTCGACTACGAGACGGTGACCACCTACACCGGCAACTACTCGCGCTTCGTCGTCGAGAAGCAGGCCACGCGCGATCGCAAGGAGACCGAGATCGCGCGGCAGGAGGAGATCATCGCCGAGAAGCGCGCGTTCGTGGAGCGGTTCTCCGCCAAGGCGAGCAAGGCGAAGCAGGCGCAGAGTCGCCTGAAGCAGATCGAGAAGATCGAGGTCGAGGAGCTCGCGAAGAGCTCGCGCCGCACACCGCTGTTTCGCTTCACGCAGGTGCGCCCGAGCGGCAAGGAAGTGCTGGAGCTCGAAGGGGTCGACAAGGCCTACGGTCCGAAGCAGGTGCTGCGTGACGTCTCGTTGACGGTGCGTCGTGGTGAGAAGCTCGCGGTCATCGGGCCCAACGGTCTCGGCAAGTCGACGCTGCTCAAGATCATGATGGGCGTCGTCGACGCCGACGCCGGCACGTCGAGGTGGGGTCACGAGGTGCGGCCCGGCTACTTCGCGCAGGATCACCACGACCTCCTGTCCAACGAGCAGATGACGCCGCTCGACTACCTGTGGGAGGCGTGCCCGAAGGAGGGCACCGCGTACGTGCGCGGCCAGCTCGGGCGCGTGCTGTTCTCCGGCGAGGACGTGGAGAAGCCCATCGGCTCGCTGTCGGGGGGCGAGGCCGCGCGGCTCATCTTCGGGCGCATCGCCGTCGAGCTGCCGAACGTGCTCGTGCTCGACGAGCCGACCAACCACCTCGACCTCGAGTCGATCGCGGCGCTCGTCGAGGGCCTGCGCACCTACGAGGGCACCGTGATCTTCGTGTCGCACGACCGGTGGTTCGTCTCGCAGCTCGCGACGCGCATCCTCGAGCTCACCGAGACGGGCCCGCGCGACTTCCCCGGCACGTACGCGGAGTATCTCGAGCGCCTCGGTGACGATCACCTCGACGCCGACGCCGTCGTGAAGAAGGCCTCGAAGGAAGCGACTCCTTCAGCGAAGGCCACAGCGCCCATCGACAACGCGTCGTGGGAGGAGCAGAAGAAGAAGCGGAACCGCCTCGCAGGGCTGCCGGCGCGTCGCGACAAGGTGCTCGTGTCGATCGAGAAGGCCGAGGCACGCCGCGCGGCGATCGTCGCTGCCTATGCGGAGCCCGGCTTCTTCGAGAAGAACGCGGCCCCCGAGGTCGAGAAGCTCGAGGCCGAGAGCGAGGCGCTGCGTGTGCAGATCGACGCCTGGATGACCGAGTGGGAGTCCATCGAGACGGAGCTCGCCGAGACGTGACGTACAGTCAGTCGTCGCGCGCGCGGCTCAACCCGCACGACCTGCCGCGCTTCCCCGAATCGACGCTGTTTCATGGCATCGCGCGCGTGCTCTGCGAGGCCGAGTGCCTGCCGCGCAAAGAGCTCTTCGAGTCGTGGGAGGTGGCGCGACGCGCGAGGCGGCGGCTACGCGGACGGCGCGTGGTCGACCTCGCGTGCGGTCACGGCCTCGTGGGCCAGATGCTGATGCTGCTCGATCCGCGGCTCGAGGTGATGCTCGGCGTCGACAAGCGCATCCCGAAGAGCGCGGTGCTGGTGCACGCGGCGCTGTCGGCGAAGTGGCCGCGCCTCGGGGGGCGCGTGACGTTCGAGGAGGACCGCATCCAGAACGTCCGCCTCGAGCCCGGCGACCTCGTCGTGTCGTGCCACGCGTGCGGTCGGCTCACCGATCACGTGATCGCGCTCGCGGTCGCCGCGCGCGTGCCGGTCGTCGTGCTGCCGTGCTGCCAGGCGGAGGCGACCAGCTCCACGGGTGGGCTCGAAGGCTGGGTCGACGCGGCGTTCGCCATCGATCTCACACGCGCGGCGCACCTCCGCGCGAACGGCTACGACGTCTACACGCAGCACATCCCCATCGAGATCAGCGTGAAGAACCGCCTGCTCATCGGACAGCCTGCAGCCGCAGCGACAGCCGTCGGGACGCGTTCCAGCGAATAGCGGTTCCGACCATTCGCGTCACAGGCCGTGCTTCGCCTGATCCTCGTCGGCAGGAGCTAGCCGGTGTTCTGCAACCCGCGCGCGACGCCGCTGACCGCGGCCACGAGCGCGGCGAGGAGCGCGTCGTCGGTGCTGCCGGTGGCGCGCCAGCGAGAGAGCAGATCCACCGAGAGAAAGCTCATCGGATCGATGTACGGATTGCGCAGCGCGATCGAGCGCGCGAGCCGCTGTTGTTGCTCGAGGAGGCGCGTCTGGCCTCGCAGGCGGAGCACCCACTCGACGGTGCGCGCGTGCTCCGCGGCGACGAGCGGGAAGAACGTGTCGTGCAGCGGGCCGGCGAGCTCCGAGAAGCGCTCGGCGATGGACAGGTCGCTCTTCGCGAGCACCATGTCGATGTCCTCGAGCAGGGTCGTGAAGAAGGGCCAGTCGCGCGCCATCTCGGCGAGCGTCGTCTCACCAACGATGGCGGCGAGATCCTCTAGCGCCGTGCCGAGGCCGTACCACGCGGTCATCACGCTACGGTTCTGGTTCCACGCAAAGACCCACGGGATCGCGCGCAGGCTCTCGATGCCCTTCATCGTGCCGCGCCTCGAAGGACGAGAGCCGAGCGTCATCTTCTCGATCACGTCGATGGGCGTGGCCGCACGGAAGTAGTCGACGAAGCCGTCCGCGGAGACGAGCGCGCGATAGCAATCCCTGCCGCGCTCGGCGAGCTGCGCCATGACACCGCGCCAGATGGCCTCGCGATCGTCGCGCGGGCGCGGCTTCAATGTCGCGCGGAGCACGGCGCCCACAGCCTGCTCGAGCTCGCGCACGGCGAGCGTGCGGATGCCGTACTTGCGCGCGATGACCTCACCCTGCTCCGTGACACGCAGCGTGCCGTCGACAGAGCCGCGCGGGCTCGCGTTGAGCGCGGGGGCGACGCGGCCACCCCCGCGGCTCGCGGATCCGCCGCGCCCGTGGAAGTACGACAGCGTGACGCCGTGCTGCTTGGCGACGATGCCGAGATCGATCTGCGCGCGCTGCAGTGCCCAGCGCGACGCAACGATGCCTCCATCCTTCGCGCTGTCGGAGTAGCCGAGCATGACGATCTGGCGATCTGCGCGCGCGGCCAGGTGCGCGCGATACACCTCGTCTGTGAACAGCGCGCGCAGCACGTCGGGTCCGGCACGCAGGTCGTCGACCGTCTCGAGCAACGGCACGATGTCGAGGGCGACCGCACCGTCGGCATCAACGAGTCCACCCTGTCGCGCCAGCGCGAGCACACAGAGGAGATCGGCCGCACGGTGACACATGCTGATGATGGACAGGCCGACGGCCGCGTCGCCGTGCTGTCGGCGTGCCTCGGCGAGCGCGGTGAACACGCCGCATACCCTGTCGGCCGCCTCGGGGTGCGGGAACGGGGTGCCCTTGGCGTGTGGCCGGAGGCGAGCGCGCTGCGTCGCGTCGTCGTGCCGGGTCCAGTCCGCATCCCCGAGGAGCGCCGCGAGTGCCTCGCCGTGGATGCGCGAATCCTGCCGCGTGTCGAGGCGCGCGAGGTGGAAGCCGAACGCGTCGACGCGCAGCTGCAGCCGCCGGAGTGGGTGGAGGCCCGCGTGCGCGCCCTGGTGCAGCCGCAGGCTCGCGGCGATGATCGCGAGATCGGCGGCGAACGCGCCAGGATCGTAGGGCGTGTCGTCAGCGAGGAGCAGGGCGCGCACGTAGTCGAGCAGCACGCGGTACGGAATGTTCGCGTGGCGCGCGCGCATGGGCACGTCAGGGCATGCGGCGCGATGCTCGTCGATGCGCTGGAGCACCTCCGGCGAGACCGCGACGCGATCGCTCGTCTGCGTGAGCGTGTGGCGCAAGACATCGACATCCTCGACGTAGCGCGCGAGCACCTGCCTTCTTTGCGTGCGGAACGTCGCCGTGATGGTGTCGGCGCCGACGTTGGGATTTCCGTCCATGTCGCCACCGACCCACGAGCCGAAGCGCAGGAAGCGCGGCGGCTCGAGGTCGACCTCGTACACCGCGGCGACCGCGGCCGTGAGGAGCTCGTGCAGCGTCGGTAACACGCGGTAGATCGTGCCCGCGAGATAGAAGCACGCGTGCTCGACCTCGTCCTCCACCGAGGGACGCACCGGCACGACCTCGCTCGTCTGCCAGCCCGACGTGAGCGCGGTGCGCAGTCGCTCCCAGCCCTGCGCTCGCTCGGACGGGACACGATCTCCTTCCAGATCGTCGAGCAGGCAGCGGATGATCTCCTGCTCCTTCTCGAGCAGCTCGTCGCGCACGGCCTCGGTGGGATGCGCGGTGAACACGGGCTCGATGTCGAGCGTGGCGATGCACGCGAGCAGCGCCTCCTTGCTCACACCGTCTCGACGCAGGCCGAAGACGGTGTCGAGCAGGCTCTCGGGCTGCGGCCGAGCTTCGGTGCGTTCGTGCGAATGCCGACGACGGATGCGGTGCACTCGCTCGGCGAGGTTCACCATCTGGAAGTACGTGGAGAACGCGCGCGCGACATCTGCTGCGACGTTCGCCGGCAGCCCCTCGACCTCGGTGGCCAGCTCGGTCGCATCCGCCCGCTGCGCCCGCCGAGCGATGGCCAGCGTGCGCACGCGCTCCACCTGCTCGTAGAACGGCTGTCCGAGCTGCTCGGCGAGCAGCGCACCCACCGTCGAACCGAGGCGACGTACGTCCTCGCGCAGCGGTGCTTCCTTCGGATCGGCGGGGCTGCGGGAGGACATGAATCGAACCTAGCAAACCTCGGTGTGAAACGGGCCGGCAGGTGGTCGCGTGAGCGCGGCGAAGAGGAACGCACGCTGCTCGCTGGCCTCGACGCGTCCACCGCACCGACGAGGATCATCGACGGCAAGAACCTCTCGTGACAGCGCGCTTCGTCGTTGCGAGGAAACCGGCGTTCGTTACACTCGCACGGTTGTTTTACGTGCCCACATGGCTGGGGCCGCTGGGCTACCTGCCACTCGCCGTACCGGTCGTCGCGCTCGTGCCCCCGCGGCTCGGCGCGCGCCTCGCGCCCCAGGCGGGCACCGTCGAGCGCCTGCTGGTGGGCGCGGTCGCGACGGTCGCGATCGTCACGTTTGCGCTTCGCATCGCGGCCCAGCTCGGTGTCCTGTCGCCGTATGCGTTGCTCGCGCTGCTGGTCGCGCTGTGGCTCGCGGGGAGACCGAGCACGACGCGCATCGCACGCGACCCGCTCGTCACGCCGGTCGCGATCGTGGCGGCCGTGGCGCTCGGCATCGTCCTCGCTGCGGCCTACTTCATGCCGGTGTGGCAGTGGGACTCGCTCGGGTATCACCTGCCGTTCGTAGGCTTCGTGCTGCAGGATGGCAACATCGCGGGGCTGCCGGCGGACGTCCCGTACCTCTCGACGTATCCGCACAACATCGAGCTCGTGTACCTCGCGCTGCGCATGCTGCTGCCCGACGATCGGCTCATCGATCTGGGGCAGGTTCCGTTCGGTCTCCTCGGCGCGCTCGCGACGGCGGGCATCGCGCGCAAGCTGGGTTCGAAGGCGCCCGTCGCCATCGTCGCGGGGCTGCTGTGGCTCACGATGCCAGCGGTGCTGCTGCAGCTCCCGACCAACTACGTCGACGTGGGTGCCGCCGCGTATCTCCTGTGCGCCATCTACTTCCTTGTCGGTGAAGGCACGCGGCGCAATCAGCTCTTCGCAGGGCTCGCGCTCGGCCTCTTCCTCGGCGCGAAGCCGTCGGCGCCTCCAGCTACGGTGCTGTGCGGGCTCGTGCTGCTGTGGCGGGCGAGGCGCGATGACCGCGCGATCACCGCGCTCGCGTGCGTGATCGTCGTGGTGCTCGGCGCCGAGGCGTACCTCACCAACCTCGTGCGGCACCACAACCCGACGTGGCCCGTGCGCATCGACATCGGGCCGCTGCACCTGCCTGGCGTGAGCTCGGTGAACGACCTGCTGACCTCGGGCCAGGGCGCGCCGCACCTCACGGGCCACTTCCGCATGTTCCGCTCGTGGCTCACGCTCGTGCCGCCGCCGATCTTCGACATGCGCATCGGTGGCTTCGGTCCGCCATTCGTCCTCGCGCTCGCGCCCGCGCTGCTCGTGCTGTGGCAGCGTCGACGCTCGGCGCTGCCGGTGCTCGCGCTCGCCGCGCTGGTCGCGCCTGATCCTGCGATCGCGCGCTACACGCTCGCGTTCCCCGGGGTCGTGCTCGCGCTCTCCGCCCTCTGGTTCGGCGAGCGTGTGTCGTCGGCACGTGCGGGCCTCGTGCTCGGTGCAATCGCTGCGTTCAACGTCGCGGTCGCGTGGCCCGGCTTCCCCGGCGAAGGTCCGCCGCTGGGCAGCTACCTCCAGCTCTCGTGGGCCGATCGCGAGGGTGCCGTCGGCCCCGACCGGCAGACCGCGCACATCGACGCCGTCCGCGACGAGCTCGTCGCCGGCGACACGGCCGCGTGCGACGGCAGCTTCGAGTTCCCGTACCTGCTGTGGCGTCCCGATCTCGCCAACCGTGTCCGGCGCATCACCACGCCCGCCGACCGCGAGTCCGTGCTACGCGATGACACCGTCCGCCTGCTCGTCGTCGATGACAGGCTTTCTCTCGATCCGGCGCGCTGGCGTCGGCGCTTCCACTGCGAGACCGATTCGTGCGTCGTCTACTCCCGTCGCTAGCCACCTTCCTCGTCGCGAGCGTCGCGAGCGTCGCGCTGGCCGCGCCGCCCGTGGACATGGGCAACGCGTGCGCGTCCGTCCAGCGAGAGCTCGCGTCGCAGGCGCAGCAGGTCCGCACGCTCGAGGCGCAGCTCGGCGCCGCGGGCAACAGGGCGGAGAAGCTGCAGGGTCAGATCGAGGAGCTCGACAGGAAGCTCGCCGAAGCCACGCAGTCGCGTGTCGAGATCCAGGCCGCGCGGCAGGAGCTCTGCACCGGCACGGGCTCTTTCGTTGGTGCGCTCCTCGGCGGCAAGCTCGCGGCGGGATCGGTGGGTTCGTGCGTGACGCCGGAGCAGCAGGCAGACCTCGCGCGCAGGCTGGGTGCATGGGCGATGGTCGAGCGCCTGCTCGGCGGCCTCGTGCTCTACGACGAGGGCGCGGTCGACTCGGTGCCGGTTGCACCTGCAGAGGCGAGGCAGCCGGTCGAGAAGCTGGTGCAGCGGCTCCTCGGCGGCGGTCGCGGAGGCACGATCGCGGCCCGACGTCTCGTCATCGAGGCGCTGCAGCGCATCGCGCCGAGGTCACTGCGCAAGCTTCGTCAGGGCGGTGCGTCGACGCTGGACGCGTGGTTCACGGCGAGCTCGCGGCTCGACGAGTCGCTCGCGGAGGAGGTGCGCAACGGCGTGTCCGGCGGCGACCCGGCGGCCCAGGGTGAGCAGCTCGCATCGGCGCACGAGCTCGTCCGTTCGTACACGATGATCGCAGGCTGTGCGCAGCGCCCCACGGCCGCCAGAGGGTGCGTGCGCGCGCAGACGCTCCTCGATCTGCTCGACACCTCCGGTCCGCTCGTCACGCTGCGACGCATCCAGAGCATCTGGGGCGCGGACTGCACGGCGCTCGGTGCTCCGACGACGGTGAAGTGGCTGCAGGAGCTCGCCGGCGCGCGCGGCGAGAAGCCCGACGAGGCGTGGCACGACGTGCGCGAGGCGAGCCTCGGCAAGCTGTCGTCGTGCTGGCTGCGTGCGGCCGAGACGGGCGTGGGATTCTCCACCTACAGCGCGAAGATGCTGCCCGGTCCAGAGGCGCTCGATGCGCGCTCGCTCGCGCGGCTAGAGACCCTGCGAGCACGCATCGCGAACGCGAGCGCCTTCTCGCGCTGCGGTGCTGCGGTGCACGCCATCGAGGGGCTCGCGTCCCCGACCGCGTGCCAGCTCGACGACGAGGCACTCGGACCCGTGCGTGCTTTCGCGCAGGACGCCGCGCGCGACGAGGGTGACACCGGGGTGCCGCTGCGTGCCTGTCGCGCGCTGCTGCGCGATCGCTGGGAAGGTCGAGCGGCCGAGGTGCCGTCGAGCTTTGCGCGTCCGCCGGGGAGCGCCGCCGACTGGGTCACCATCGATCAGCGCGCGCCGCAGACGCCGCTCCACCGCCTCCGCGAGCTGTGCGATGCGCGCGCCGGCACCGTCAGCACGTTTCCGATGTCGCTCGGCAAGCTCGCGAAGATCGCGGCGACCATCGGCGATCAGCCCGGTGCGGATCCGTGGCGAGTGGAGACGCCGAGCTTCCAGCCGATCGAGGCGGCGCGCGCGGCTTCGGCGCGCCGCTCCGGCGGCTGGCTGGCCCACGTCTTTGGTCGCGTCGATGTGTGCACGACGCTCGGCATCAAGGCCGAGCGCTGCAGCGCGTGCGCGTTTGCACAGGAGGGCGCGAACTACGACTGCACGCTGCTGCGCGACATCGAGACGAGCTGGACGCGCGCCGATCGCATCTGCCTCGCGGTCATCGTGCTGCTCATCATCGTGTTCCTGTCGCTGCGCTGGGCCGTGCAGCTGCGCCTCGCGATGCGCGACTACGGGCCGTGGCTCCCCGAGGCGCAGGGACACTTTCGCGGGCTCGGGCTCGAGGCGCGCCCCGAGCCCCTGCGCTTCGTGTTCCCGTCGCGCATGAAGCTGCTCGCCGTCGATCTACCGCGCGAGGGCGCGTGGGTTCGCTGGGGCGAGCGAGCGTGCGCGGTGCGCGTGCAAGGCCGCGTGGTGCTGACGGAGCACGACGTCAACGATGCCGCGGCCGCGGCGCAGTCGATGGCGGCCGAGGTCGTCATCATCGTGCACGACGAGCAGACCTCACCAGACCTCGGCGCCGTGCGCGCGATGCTCGAGTGGGCTGCGCGTGGTGCGGGCAGAGCGGTGCAGTGTTTGCCGGTCTCGATGGAGCGCCTCAAGTGGGCCGGCTCCAGCGATGATCTCCTCGATCTCATCGAGGAGAGCTCGCTGCGCGGCAACCCGTTCGAGGTGCGCGGCCGCATCACGTCGTCGAGCCAGTTCTTCAACCGCGAGCGCCTCGTCTCGGGCCTGCTCGCGGGGGCGCAGGCCGGTCACTGGACCGTCATCACGGGCCTGCGTCGCTTCGGCAAGTCGTCGCTCGCGCTCGAGGTCGCGCGTCGCCTGCCCGGCCCGTCGGCGTACATCGATCTCGCGGGCTTCTATCACGAGCTCTCGCGCGGTGAGGACGCCAGCGGGACCGCCGACGCGATCCTGCGCTACACGTGCCTCAAGCTGCACGAGTCGGCGCGCGCGCGCGATCGCCTCGTCGAGCTTCCGCCGCCGCCCGTCGAGGGCGCGCACCTCGATGCGACGGAGCTGACGCGCTGGTTCGGATCGCTCACGCGGGCCATCGGTCGCGAGAACAAGGGTCGCACGCTGTCGGCGCTGCTCATCCTCGACGAGATCGAGCAGGCACTCGGTCTCGGGCAGGAGCACCTGCGACCGGCGCTCGACGCGCTCTCGATCGTGCTTGGTCGCCTGCGCGGCTCGCTCGCGGATCCCGTCGCCGCGCAGGGCGGCGTGCGCGTCGGCATCCTCCTTTGCTCCGCGGTACACCCCCTCCTTTGGGCACCGCTGTCGGCGCTCGCGGGGCAGTCGATCATGGGTGCCTTCTCGAGCGTCAGCGTCCCGCGCCTGCCCGACGATGCGGCGCACGCGATGATGCGTGGCCTCGGCGCGCGCCAGGGCATCCGCTTCACGGAGGCCGCGCTCGAGCGCGTGGTCAAGGAGACGCAGGGCGTGCCGCTCCTGTTGCGGCGGCTCGGCTCCTCCGTGCTCGAGCTCTACGACCCGGAGCGCGCGCGCTCGGGCGGCCTCGGTGCCGTCGAGATCGGCGCCGAAGGTGCTGCCGCTGCGCTCGCCCGCGAGGAAGAAGAAGGCGCGCCGCTCCGCGTGTGGATCGAGACCGAGATCGCGGAGCTCGGCAGCCCGTCGGGCCTGCTCCTCAGATACCTCGCCGAGCAGGGTCGCGCGACGACGGCGGCGCTGCGCAAGCTCGCCGCCGAGCGCGTCCGCGGGGTGTTCGTCGCGACGGGGATGGACCAGACGCTCCCCGCCGACGAGCTGGACCGCCGCGTCCTCGAGGCGGGCTCCGTCATCGTCCGCCTCCTCGGAGAAACCGGCATCCTCGAGCCCGAAGGCGACCTCACGAACCCCGAGGCCTACACGATGCCCGACGCGATCATCCGCCGCGTCCTTTCCCGCTGAACGGGGACACTGCGCTGCGCGCGCTGAGAACTCTCAAGGCGACGGCGTCATCATGGGCGCCCTGGCGCGGAGCACTTCGCGGCGAACAGGACCGCGCTACGCACGATCGAAGTCGATGAACCCGCGCTCCACGTCGGTGGCCTTCAGCGTCACGCGCGTCCTGTCGCCGACGTCGAGCCCCGCCGCGCCATGCATGACGCGGCCCTCGACGGCGGGGGAGAGCAGGCGCACGTACGTGCCCTTCGGAGACGCGCCGGTGACGATCGCGTCGTAGGTCTGACCCACGCGGCTGTGCATGAGGAGTGCGGCGGCCGACTTGCGGACCTGGCGCTCGACCTTCGCCGCGGCGTCCTCCTGCGTCGTGCAGCGCTGCGCGAGCTCGGTCAGCTCGGCGGTCGAGTACGGGACCTTGTTACCGACGAGTGCAGCCTTCACGAGCCGCTGCGTGATGAGGTCCGGGTAGCGACGGTTCGGCGCCGTCGAGTGGGTGTAGTCGAGCACCGCGAGGCCGAAGTGTCCGGGCGCGCTCTGGCCCGGCGCATCGAACACGTACTCGCCGCGGCCGAGCAGCTTCACGATGGACAGCGAGAGGTCCGGAAAGTGCGTCGGATCTTTCTGCTGGCTGTGCGAGAGGAAGCTCTCGAGCGCCACCGCGTCGGCTGTCGCCGGCAGCTTCTCGCCGCGGCCAGCCGCGAGCGCGACGATGCGCTCCCAGCGCTCGGGCGCCTTGAGCACGCGCCGCAGCGACGGGAACTTGTGCGCCTCCAGGAAGCGCGCGACGACACCGTTCGCGCCGACCATGAAGTCCTCGATGATCTGCTTGGCGCGGTTCGGCAGGTCGGGCTTGAGGTCGGCGAGCGCCTCGCCATGGAACACGACGTGCGACTCGTTCGTCGACAGCGTGAGCGCCCCGTGCTCGTGGCGGCGCGCCTTCATCGCCTGCGCGATGCGATCCTGCACGCGGAGCTGCTCTTCCATGCCGGGCACCGCAGCGACGGCGTGCGGCATCGGCCCCGTGCCATCGAGCCATGCGGCGACGCTGTCGTAGGCGAGCTTGGCCTTGTTGCGCACGCGCGCGCGCACGACGCTCTCCTTGCCGATGGTGCCGTCGGCGGCGACCGTCATGTCGATGACCATCGCGAGCCGCACCACGTCCGCGTTGAGCGACGTGAGGTCGGTGGAGAGGCGCTCGGGCAGCATCGGGAAGATCTGCGCGGCGGTGTACACCGAGGTGGTGTTGGCGTGCGCGTGGGCATCGAGCGCGGTGCCCTTCTTCACGAGCGCGTCCACGTCGGCGATGGCGACGAGGATGCGGGTCGTGCCGCCCTCGGTGATCGAGACCGAGAGCTGATCGAGATCGCGCGACTCGTCGTTGTCGATCGAGCACCACAGCAGCGCGGTCAGATCACGGACCTCGTCGTGCGGCGCTTCCTTGAGGTGCGCGAGCTCGTCGAGCGCGGCCCGCGGGAAGTCGGGCTCGAGGCCGCGCGTCACCATGGCCCGGTGCGCGATGCGACGGAGGACGGACGCGTTCGAGTCGGCGGTCATGGCCTCGAGTTTCGCCTAGTCCAGGGACGCCGAGAGGCGCTTTTCCAACTTTTCGCGCTGGTTCGTCGCGGCGATGTGGACCAGGAACGCGTGGCCCGCATCGGAGCGCAGCGTCTTCTCCATGACGGAGATCACGCGGTCGTCCCTCACGAGCGCGTCGGTGAGCGTGCGCGTGCCGGGCCGAACGAGCCCGTCCTTCGCGAGATTCTTCATGAGACCGTGCTTGACGAGCCACGCGCCGACCTTGAACTCGGCGTAGTTCTCGAACCGGACGTCTTCGATCTCCAGCTTGCGATAGACCGAGCCCATCGCGCTGCGCATCGGGCTGTTCTTGAGCGCGACGAACGTCGTCGGCAGCCGCTGCAGGCGCTCGACGGGCGTGAGCTTGTCGAACGACGGCGGGAAGTAGCCCTTGCCGCGCTTCTCGACGTAGTCCTTGGCGAAGTCCTCGAGCTTCCAGCCCTTGTAGTTCTTGTCGATCTCGACGCGCACCTTCACCTGGTAGCCCGTCAGCTCGGCGACGCGCTGGAGCGCGCGGATGCGGTGGTGGGCATCGCCCGGCATCACGCTGCCGTCGGGCGCGACGTCCGCCTGGATGCGCTGCTTCGCGTACTCCTTCTTGAGCACGGTCTTCGCGTACTTCTTGAGCGAGATGCCGCGCTTGGCCGCGTCCGCGCGCCACACATCGACGTGCCGCTCGTTCGACTCCATCTGCCCGACGTACATCTGCGAGGGGCGCATCTGCGAGGGACGGACCTTCACGAGGTCGCCGCTGGCCATGCGAGGCGCCGCCGCCGACGGCGCTGATAGGGCCAGGAGCGCGGTGAAGAGCACGAGTCCGTGCAGGCGACGCATGCCAGTACGACGTCCAAGCCCCGTGCCGTCCCGTGGTGTAGTTGTTTCGGTGGGTTGGGCAGGCGATCTGCCCTCGAGTCGGCGACTCCCGAGGCCGTCCGTGGAGACACCCGACCCCAGGCTAAAGCACGGTTCATGCTGCCGTTTCTCGACCGTGCCGGAGGCTCGCCAGCGCGCTCGCGATGGGCGAGGATGAGTGCGCATGGCCGACCGGACGTTCAGCGCGCGCTTCCTGGACTCGTTCTCGTCCATGGGCCGCGCGCTCAAGCACCGGAACTACCGCCTGTTCTTCATGGGGCAGGCCGTGTCGCTGGTCGGCACGTGGATCACGCGCGTTGCGATGAGCTGGCTCGTCTACCGCATCACGGGCTCGGCGTGGGTGCTCGGCGTGGTCGGCTTCGCATCCCAGCTGCCGACGTTCCTTCTCTCGCCGATCGCGGGCGCGCTCGTGGATCGCTGGGATCGGCACCGCACGCTCGTCGTCACACAGATCTTCTCGCTCGTGCAGTCCGCGCTGTTGTGTCTCGTGACCGTGACGGGACGCGCGAGCGTGTGGAACCTGCTCGCGCTCGCCGCGCTGCAGGGCGCGATCAACGCGTTCGACACACCGGCGCGCCAGGCGTTCGTCATCGACATGGTGAACTCGCGCGAAGAGCTCCCGAACGCGATCGCGCTCAACTCGAGCATGGTCAACGCTTCGCGGCTCATCGGCCCGGCCGTGGCAGGCGTGCTCATCGCGAGCATCGGCGAGGGCTGGTGCTTCGGGCTCGACGCGCTTTCGTACGTCGCCGTGATCGCCTCGCTCCTCGCCATGACCGAGCTGCAGCCGGTGCCACGCAGGGCTGCGGTGTCGCTGTTCTCGTCGATGCGCGAGGGCTACGACTACGTCTCGCGCTTCCCGCCGATCCGCGCGCTCCTGCTCATGCTCGCGCTCGTGAGCCTCGCGAGCGTGCCGTACACCACGCTCATGCCGATCTTCGCGACACGGGTGCTGCACGGTGGAGCGCACACGCTCGGCTACCTGATGGGCGCATCGGGCCTCGGCGCGACGTGCGGTGCGCTGTGGATGGCGTCGCGCAAGAGCGTCATCGGGCTCGATCGCATCATTCCGATCTCGATCGCGGTGCTTGGCGTCAGCCTCTGTCTGTTCGCGAAATCGACGACGCTGTGGATTGCGCTGCCGCTGCTCACGGTCGTCGGCGGCGGCATGATCATCGGCTTCGCCGCCATCAACACGATGCTGCAGACGCTCGCCGACAGCGACAAGCGTGGTCGTGTGATGAGCTTCGGTACGATGGCCTTCTTCGGTGTGATCCCGTTCGGCAGCCTGCTCGCGGGGTGGCTCGGCGACCGCGTCGGCGTGCCGACGACCGTGCTCATCACCGGCGTCCTCGCGCTCGTCGGCGTCGCCGTGTTCGCGGCCGTGCTGCCGGGACTTCAGCCGCACATCCGCCCCGTCTACGAGCGCCTCGGCATCCTGCCCGTCGTCGCCACGGGCCTGCGCGACGCCACCGCCGAGCTCGACGCCACGAAGCAGTAGGGACCTGTTGGTCTTTCAGCGCGTCAGCGCCCAGGCCCGAAGCACCTCCGCGACGCTCCACGCCTGCGCGATGCAGCCTCTCGGCGTATAGGGTGTCTCGGCGTCGAAGATCTCGCTGATGCTGCCGAGCCCTGCGTCGAAAAGGTGCGCCGGGAACGTCTCGAGCAGCGTATGCACGCGCGCCTTGTCCGCGTGCACCTTCAGCGACGCATCGATGAAGTGCCCGATGAGCCATGGCCACACCGTGCCCTGGTGGTACGCGGCATCGCGCGAGCGCAGGTCGCCCTCGTACGTGCGCTTGTACGCCGGGTCGCGCGGCGACAGCGTGCGCAGGCCGTAGGGCGTGAGCAGCTCGCGCTCGACGACCCCGAGCACCGAGGCCCAGCGATCGCGCGACAGGATCGGGTGATCGAGCGAGATCGCGAAGATCTGGTTCGGCCGGCAGCGCACGGCCTCGACGGGATCTTCCGCGTCGACGAGATCGTGCAGCCCGCCGGTGTCGTTCGGGAAGCGACGCTCGAAGCTCTGCTGCGCGGTCCCGGCGCGCGCTCGCAGCTCCGCCGAGGACTCACCGAGTGACTCGCTCCAGCTCGCGAGCAGACACAGCGCGTTGAACCACAGCGCCTGGATCTCGACGGGCTTGCCCCTTCTGGGCGTGACCACCCAGTCACCGACCTTCGCGTCCATCCACGTGAGCTGGTAGCCGGGCGCGCCC
This sequence comes from Polyangia bacterium, assembly GCA_039923495.1. Lineage (GTDB taxonomy): Bacteria > Myxococcota_A > Polyangia > Palsa-1104 > Palsa-1104 > JBDTCO01. Next base: position 11,451 of record JBDTCO010000077.1, on the reverse strand, counting down.
GCGTGGAGGAGCCCGTCGTCACTGACCCCGATGCCGAAGCGCGTCCCACGGACGTGGTGCGCGACGATGTCGACGAGCGTGGGATACAGCTCGCGGATGATGGTCTCGTCGCCGGACGCGCGGCGGTAGCGCTCGATCGCGTGGAAGTACCAGAGCGTCGCGTCGACGGTGTTATAGAGGCCTTCGCGCTTGCCCTCGGGGAAGAGGTTGGGCAAGAGGCCGTCCGCAACGTAGCGCGCGAAGGTGCGCAGGATCGCGCCCGCCTCGCGCTCACGCCCCGTCGTCAGCGTCAGGCCCTCGAGGCTGATCATCGTGTCGCGACCCCAGTCGAGGAACCACGGGTAGCCGGCCATCACGGTGCGAAAGTCCTCGCCGCTGTCGTCCATGCGCGCACCCGGGCGCGCGATGAACTGATCGGCGGCACACACGAGCTCCGCTGCGAAGCCGTCGCGCAGCGGCGCCTCGACGAGCGCGAGCAGCCCTGCCTTGCGCGCATGCTCCGACGCGATCATGGCTTCACCGTCGAGATCGCCCGGGAGCCACGTCTCCATCGTCGCGCAGAAGGTGAGCGAGTCGCGCAGCTCCACGTCGAGGTAGCCGGGGCTGAACGTGGCCTCGCGGTCCGGATAGCCCCGATCGCGATCGATTAGATACATCGCCTCGCCGCGATCGCGCTCGTCGTGGACCCACGTGCCGCGCGACACGCCGAAGTCGAGCGCGAGCGAGTGATCTGCGAGCGCAAGCGTGTAGTGATCGGCGCGCTTCTCCACGACGAACGTGCGATCGCCGGCCTTCAGCAGCGGCTCGTCGATGCGACGAAACACGCCGTACGGGCGCAGGCGCATCGGTAACGGCGGCCCGCTCACGAGCCTGTAGACGACGCACAGCGTGTTGCGCGCGTGTGGCATCACGAGGGTGCGCTCGATCATGCGGTCGTCGATGGTGTAGCGCCACGTCGGCACGCCACGGTGCAAGGTGAACGAGACGAGGTGCTCGTGCGCGTGGCCTTCCAGGCTCTCGTCGGCCCGCGCGATACCGACGAGGTGGTGGTCGTGCGCGATCTCCTCGTCGAGCATGCCGAGCATCACGTGACGGCCGCGCGGCTCGACGAGGTTGGGCACGAACATGCCGTGCTGGCTGCGCGCGAGGACACCGAGCAGCGTGCACGACGCGTAGCCACCGAGCCCATTGGTGACGAGCCACTCGCGCTCACGCAACGGCCGGGGATCGGTACCCGGTGTCCACGGAACGCGCAGCACGTCGCTCATGGCACGTGCACCGGCGACAGGAAGACCGCGCTCTCGCCGGGCAGACGCCAGCCGTTGCCCATGCACGGATGTACCGCCCCCGGACCGCCGAAGCATGGATCGTCGCTGGACCACGTGACGCCCCACGTCCCACCGAATGGCGGCGCGAGCAGCGGCTCCGCGACGATGGCAAGGTCGAGCTCGTGGCCCAGGTTCACGACGAGGAGGCGTTCGCCGTGCGCGTCGTCGACCCAGCGCAGCACGAACGCGTGCGCACCGAACACCGCGCCCTCGACGAGCTCGCGGCGCTGCGCGGACAGCGTGGGATCGCTGCGTCGCAAGGCGAGCAGGCTCTTGTGAAGCGCGACGTGATGAGGATTTGCGTGGCTGCGATCGAGCTTGCTCGCCTGGAACGTGGCCTCTGCAGACGGATCGACGACGAGCGCCTGCGCCTCCGGCGTTCCGTAGCTCGCAAAGCCCATGAACGCGCCGCGGCGCCCGGCATGCACCGCGGCCGACAGCTCGGGCTCGTGGTCGGCGAAGTAGTGGAACGGGGAGGTCGCGCCGTACTCTTGTCCCTGGAACAGCATCGGCGTCGCGGGTCCGAGGAGCAAAAGCGCCGTGAGCGCGCGGATGCGACCGGGGTTGCCGGTGTGCACGATGCGCTCGCCATACAGCGTGTTGCCGACCTGATCGTGGTTCTGCAGGAAGTGCACGAACGCGGACGCCGGCTCCTTTCGCACGAGCGTGCCGCGCGCCTTGTTCTGGAAGGCGCAGTGCTGACCCTGGAAGAGGAAGCCGAGGCGCACCTCGCTCACGAGCTCCTGCGCCGAGCCGAGGTAGTCGAGGTAGTAGCCCTCGCGCCGGCCGGTCAGCGCCACCTTTGCAGAATGGTGGAAGTCGTCGTTCCACATCGAGTCGAGGCCGAAGCCGCCCGACTCCGGCGTGTGGATGCTGCGGACCTGCTGCAGCTCGTTCTCGGCGACGAGCACGATGCTGCGTGGCGCGGCCTCGGCGCGGACGCGCGTGCTCAGCTCGCCGAGCAGGTGGCGCGGGCTCTGGTCCTCGATGTTCTGGATCGCGTCGAGCCGCAGGCCGTCGAGGTGGTAGTCGCGGATCCACGCGCACGCGTTCTCGATGAAGAACTCGCGGACGTGCGCGGACCCCGGGCCGTCGAGGTTCATCGACTCGCCCCACGCGTTCTTGTAGCGGTCGGTGACGTAGTCGGGGCTGTACGCGCCGAGGTAGTTTCCGTCTGGCCCGAGATGGTTGTAGACGACGTCGAGGATCACGCCGAGGCCCAGGCGATGCGCCTCGTCGACGAACGCGCGGAAGTCGTCGGGCGTGCCGTAGCCGTGGAACGGAGCCCACAGGTCGACGCCGTCGTAGCCCCAGTTGAAGCGCCCCGAGAACTCGGCGACCGGCATCACCTCGAGCAGCGTGACGCCGAGCTCGGCGAGCGCCTTCAGATGATCGCGCGCGCTCGTGAACGTCCCTTCTGTCGTGAACGTGCCGACGTGCAGCTCGTACACGACCAGCCCGGGCATCGTGACGCCGCGCCAGCTCGCGTCCTGCCAGGCGTATGCGTGTGGGTCGACCACCTCCGACGGCCCGTGCGGACCTTCGGGCTGGGAGCGCGAGCACGGATCGGGGAACAGCCCGCGCTCGTCGAGACGGTAGCGGTAGCGGTCACCCGGCTTGCCGTCCTTCGCGATCCCGACGAAGTTGCCGTCGCCGAGTGGTTCCAAGAGGAGCGACGCGCCCGACTCGAACACGACCTCCACGTTCTTCGCGGACGGCGCCCAGACACGGAACGAGACGCCGTTTGCAATGATGACCGCGCCAAGAGGAGAGGACATGAGCGGGTTGGATGTCGCGCCTCAGATTTTCGAGCCTCGCTGATGAAGATCCGCGAGCGGTCTTCCGGGGAGGGGCGCTATGTGCGCGGGATGTGCTGTGCGTGCGGGTGGCATAGGCGGTGCTGAGGCTCCTTGGCGAGGAGTCCGACCCGATGAGAGTGAAGCTACCCCTGGCCGTGTTGTTCATGACGGCGTGCTCGAGCCACTCGAGCCTGAACCCCGGTTCGACGTCGTTCATCACGGACGTGGCCAATTACTACGGCGGGGAGGACGGTGTCGCCGGTGGCACTGCCAACACGGCACCCACGGCCGGCCCGACGAAGGGCACGACCACCGCGCCCAACGGTCGCACCGGCACCGTCGAGGAAGCGGACATCTACCGCGTCGACGGAAACCGGCTCTTCTACTTCGACACGTATCGCGGGTTCATGGTCTACGACCTCACCAACGCGAAGAGCCCGAAGATGGTCTCGCGGCTGCCCGTGTACGGCTACCCCGTCGAGATGTACGTCGACGGCAACACGATCTACGCGCTCCTCCGCGACTCGCTCTACATGACGCAGGACGCAGGCCAGGCGCGCTTCGTCCGACACGACACCTCGCAGCTCGTCACCATCGACGTGACCGACGTGGCACACCCGAGGCTCCTCAAGACGATCGACATCGTCGGCGAGCTCAAGGAAGGCGTGTCGCGCAAGATCGACGACACGATCTACGTCGTCTCGTCGATCCCGCAGGGTTACTACGGCTACGGGTACTACGACTGGGGCTGGTACGGAAACATCGACACCACGAAGGAGCAGGCGTGGGTCTACTCGTTCAACGTGGCGGACGCGAAGAACCCGTCGCTCGTCGACAAGCTCGAGGTCTTCGAGGGCGGCGATCAGAGCACGAGCACCGATGCGGGGTATTCGTCGCGCTCCTTCCAGGACGTCGCCATCTCGGCCACGTCCAACACGCTGCACGTCGTCGAGAACTGGAACACGTACGGCTACGTGAACAACTCGCCGAACACGTGCGGGTCGTACACGAGCCAGGATCAGGCGGTCGTGTCCGTCATCGACATCAGCGACCCGACCGGCAAGATCGCGCTGCACACGAAGTTCAGCACGTACGGTCACCTCTCCGATCAGTTCAAGCAGACCTACGCCTACGACGCCGCGACGGGGCACGGCTACTACTACGGCATCTTCGACCGGCAAGAGTGGTCGGGCAGCAACTGCTCCGGCTCGTCGCTCGTGCAGAACAGCTTCGAGACGTGGGATGTCACCGACGGCGCGAACCCGAAGCGTACCGGCTCCGTGCAGTTCGGCCCGGGTGAGACGCTCGGCGGCTCGACGTTCGATCTCGATCACCAGATCGCGTACGCCGTCACCTCCGAGCGCGTCGATCCGTTCTTCGCGATCAGCTTCGCGAACCCCGCCGCGCCGAAGGTGCTCTCGTCGGTCGACGGGCTCGCCGGCTCGATGAGCGTCTTCCGCTTCGTCGACGCCGACAAGAAGTTCATCCTCGGCATCGGCTCCGATCCCTCGACGGAGTGCAACGGCACGCAGACCGGCTGGTGGGGCACCGGCGTCTCGGTGTCGCTCTTCGATGTGCACGATCCGGCGGCGGTCCGCCTGGTGCAGCGCGCCTGCGTCGACATCAAGGACGCGCAGTACATCAGCTCCGACGTGAACTTCGATCTCGATCAGGGTCACAAGATGATCGGCGACGCGAACATCAACGGCGTCAACGTCGTCACCGTGCCCGTCGGCTACTACAGCAAGACGAACGAGAACAGCTGGTGGTGGTACGACTACAAGTCGGCGGTCGGCATCATGAGCTGGGACCTGACGGCCTACGATGCGACGAAGCAGCCGTCGGAGCAGCACGTCATCACGACGCATGGCTCCGTCGAGCACGACCGCGGCTCGGTGCGGCGCACGATCCTCTTCTCGCACGACGATGGCACGGGCCCGCACCGCATGCTGCTCAACCTGTCGGACACGGCGCTGTCGGTGTTCGACATCGAGAACCTGGACGCGCCCGTCGAGCAGGCGCAGGTCGAGATCGCGCCCGACGTCGAGGCCATCTATCGCTTCGGCAACTACGTCGTCGAGCACGTGCGTGACGAGGGCTACTCGTGGGGCTACGACACTGCGTCGCGCTTCCGCATAAAGGCCATCGGCGGCACCATCGACGACACCACACCCGTCGCCACGTTCAACGTCGGCCAGGTGCAGCAGGTGGTGCAGTGGAAGAACACGCTCGCGGTGTTCCGTCGCAAGAGCGACCCGAACCAGGCCACGTGGAGCAACTCGTCGGAGAGCTCCGAGCTCGTGCTCTTCGACATGACCGACCCGACGCACCCGCAGCTGCGCTCGATCACCGATCTCGGCATGCCGCTTTACCCCGTCTACAGCTACTGGTGCGGCGACTTCTTCGGGCCGTGGTTCGGCTGGTGGTGGGGTGGTTATTACGGCTACACGAACAGCAACGCGTGGGTCTCCACGGACGGTGGCATCGCGTTCGTGGGCTCGCAGTGGGTCGGCGACGGCAACGGCATGTGGACCTCGCGGATCGTCTACATCGCGCTCGGTGATCTCGACACGCCCGTCGTCGTCACGCACGACGTCTCGCACGGCAGCCGCGATGCCTACTCGCTGGTCGGCGATGCGAGCGACCCGTCGGCCTTCTACCTCTCGTACCGCGATCAGGTCGGCAAGCAGCCCACCGACTGGAAGGACCTCTCGCACTACCGCTACTACGCGCAGCGCTGGACCCAGAACGACGGCGCCAAGGATGTGAAGGGCGGCGACTCCACGAACGTGCCCGGTCAGCTCGTCCGCGCCTGGAAGAGCGGGGACCGCACGCTCTTCGCGACGCAGGACTACCACTACACGTGGAGCGACACGAACACGTACTGGATGAGCGATCCGCGGCTCATGCTGCTGTCGAAGGAGGACAGCTCGACGGCGTCGCTGCTCGACGTGCGCACGTTCGACAAGCGCAACCTGCAGTCGCTCGTCGCCTCCGGTGACAGGCTCTACCTCACCACGTCGAACGGTTACTACTACGGCAACGACACGCAGACCGCCGAGGACCAACTCGACCGCCTCGTCGTGCTCGACACCACCGCTGGCACGTTGAACACGCGCTTCGACGCCACGCTCGGTCTGAGCGGAACGCAGGCCATGGGCATCAAGAACGACCGACTGTTCGTCAACGTCAGCGGCGGCGGGGTGCTCACGCTCGACGTCTCCGATCCCACGCTCCCCGTCGGACGCAGCTTCCTACGTACCCTCGGCTGGGGTCAGACGCTCGACATCTCCAGCGACACGCTCTTTGTCGCCGCCGGCAACTTCGGCGTCTTCCAACGCGACCTCACCACCGCGACCCTGGCCCCCTGACGCCCCCTCGATGGGGGACACGACCCACCTATTCAAGAAGGCGAAACAAAAAGCTTCCTGTGCAAAACGGCCAGCGACTGCGGAGACGCGTCCCCGCGTGATGGACACGCGTGATGGGGGACACGACCCACCTGTTCACGCGTGATGGGCGTGATGGGGGACACGTGATGGGGGACACGACCCACCTGTTCAAGAAGGCGAAACAAAAAGCTTCCCGTGCAAAACGGCCAGCGACTCCGGAGACGCGTCCCTGGCCGTTTTGCGCAGGGTCCTTTATATTTCATGTAGTTGGATAGGTGGGTCGTGTCCCCTCACGGAGGGCCTTCAGCCAGTCTTCGCCGTGGTGCTCGTCCGGCTCGAGGTAGTGACCTTCGCTCCACTCGTTGAGCGAAGCGACGAAGAGTAGCGGCGCCTCGTGCCGCGTGGCGTAGTCACGGGCTCTGGCCACGGCGCGAGCAAACGCAGCAGGCGACTCGCCTGTCACGATCGGCCACCACGGATACTTGCGTGGCTTCTCGAGACCGAAGTCCGCGGCGCGCGGCGACGCGTCCCACCCCGGCGCCACCGACGGAAAATACGGCAGCCCTGAGCGCTCGGCGAAGCTGTGCCACTGTGTAGCGCGCAGGCTCGCCATCGTCTCGTAGTCCTGCAGGAACGGCCCCTTCCAGTCGGGCAGAAAGACGTAGTGCGTGACGCTGTCGAACCCGACGTCGCGCACGAGCCCGATGGCCTCCTCGTTCGGCTCGATGGCCGCGAGGTGCAGGTCCAGCAGACCGACCGAACGCAGCGCCTCACGAGCCGACCGCACCGCCAGCCTTGCCGCATCGAGGCCGAGCTCGCGCACAAAGTAGGTGGAGTCGAAGATCGAGAGGTAGGCGCGTCCATCGATCCGCAGGTAGTTGTCACGCGTGAAGTAGCGCTCGGCGATGTAGCGGACGAGCGCCACGAAGTCGTCGACGTCGGCGGGCACGAGCCGCTCCGGATCGATGACCGGGAGGTCCGCGCGTCGCACCGGCAGCACACGCCGCGGCATGCGGTTCGCCCACATCACGGAGAACGGCATGCGCTTTCCGATGGAGGACCCGAGGAACCCGAGGTCGAGCGCATCCTGGAACACGCGCTTCCCGCGGCACCAGAAGAACCCGTAGGTCACGCCGTCGACGCCATGCTTCTCGGCGAGAGAGAGCCGCTTCTGGACCTCGTCCGGCTCGCGATCATCGTAGCGCCCAAGCGCCGGCAGTCGCGGCTGCATGTGCCCCTCGAACCGAGGCAACGATTGCGCGACGAGGTCCCACTCCGTGAACCCCGGATAGAAGCTCTCGTCGCGCTCCGGGATCGGATGCCACCCCGGATACACATAGGCCATGAGCCGCATGGGATCATTCTGAAGGATCGAACGACGCCCGTTGCTGCCCGTGGCCGTTTTGCACAGGAACCAACCGAAATCAGCTACCTGAACAGGTGGGTCGTGTCCCCATCCGTGGGGTTCTATTTGTGTTCGGTCTTGCCGTCGGCGTGGCGGGCGAAGCGGCCTTGGGTGCGTGCGTGGACGGGGTCGTGCGTGGGCCAGGGCCAACCGCCGAACTGCGTGGTCTGGTAGTCGGCGAACGCGCGCTGGATCTCCTGCGGCGTGTTCATGACGAACGGCCCGTGCTGGACGACCGGTTCGCCGATCGGACGACCCTGAAGCAGGAGCAGCTCGCACGGTTCATCGCCCGCGACGAGCTCGATCTCGACTTCCGGATTCACGCGCGCGCTGTGATTCGCCTTCACGAGCTGCCCACCGACCCTCATCGACGAGCCGCGGAAGAAGTAGAGCGTGCGGTTCGTGCCCGCGGTCGTGGCAGGCAGCGTCCAGCGTGCGTGCGCGTCGAGCTTGATGGTGAGGATCGCGACGTTCGCGTCCGCCTGCGCCGCCCACGAGCGCGGCGGCGGAGGCGGTGCCGTCTCTGCACCGAGCGTCCCCGCGATCACCGCGATCTCGATGCCGGGCGCACGGACGCGCGGGATGCTCTCGTTCCACAGCATCGTGAAGTGCGGCTCGACGAGCTTGTCCTTGCGCGGCAGGTTGAGCCAGATCTGGAACAGCTCGCCCGGGTTGTCGCGATCCTGCTCGACGAGCGGGAACATCTCCGAGTGCACGACTCCGCGGCCGGCCGTCATCCACTGCACGTCCCCACCGCCGAAGCGTGCAGCCGCACCGAGCGAGTCGAAGTGATCGATGAAGCCGCGGCGAGCGACGGTGACCGTCTCGAAGCCGCGGTGTGGGTGGGACGGAAAGCCGGGCACGGTCTCGCCGTGGTACATGCGCCAGCCGTCCTTGACGGTGAAGTCTTGGCCGAGCTCACGACCCGCCAGCGATGCAGCCGGTCCCATCGCCTGGTTTCCGCGGGGGTACGCGTCGTCGTGGTGCACGCAGAACAAAAAGGGGTCGTCGGTCTTCCAGGGAAAGCCGAGCGGCTCGATGCGCAGGATCGGGTTCACCTGCACAACGTAAGCATGTGGCGCTGCCGTCGCTAGCGGCGGATGACGAACGTGCCGAGGGGCTCGTCTTCGGTATCGACCGCCCGGTGAACCCCACTCACGCGCGCCCCCGAAGGCCCGCGCGCGCACCACGCGAGGAACGCCTCGACGTCCACCTCGGCGCCTTCCACCACGCCCTCGACATCACCGTCGCTGCGGTTGGCCACCCATCCACTCAACCCCGCCGCGGCACGCAGCGCGGACGCCCGATAACCGACGCCCTGCACGAGCCCGCTGATACGAAAGCGGAGCCGCACGCGTCAGGCTTGCTGCGTCTCGGACTCGGCGGCGAGCCAGTCCTCGACATCATGGCCGTCCTCGTACCCGCGCGCGGCGTAGCGCTCGTACGCGCGCTCGGAGACGAGCGCGTACGTGGCCTCGGTGACGTAGCGCGACACATCGGCGCGCTCGCCGTCCTCGACGATGATGCTGTCGTCGTGTGTCGTGACGCTCTCGTCGGCGATGGTATCGCTCTGCGTGGTCACGCTGTCGTCCATCATCACGCGGTCGTCGGTCGTGATCTCGCCGCGGCTGCTGATGTCGGGCACGAGCTTGCTCGCCTTCTTCGGGGCGGTGGGCTTCGGGGCGGTCTTCTTCTTGTCGGCCATGGTGTCCTCGCGAGGCTGTGATGCGCCCGGCGGCGAGGTGGTTTCAGGCGGAGAGGAGCGCCCTGGCGATACGATCGTACGACGCGATCCGCTCTGCCAGATCGGGGATCAACGACGAGATCATCACCTCGTCGGCGCCGAGCGTCTCCGCCATGCGCGGGATCTCGCGGCGCACGTGATCGACGTCTCCCACGATGCTGCCCATCGTGAAGCGTTCGATGATCGCGTGATCCTCCGGTCCGAACGGATAGCTCTTGGCCTCCTCGATCGTGGCGAACGCCGCGGGCTTGCCCTTGCCGAGCCGCGAGGCGGAGACCTTGAGCGGGAGCGCGAGCTCCTCGGCGCGTGCCTTCGTCTCCGCGCACACGACTGACACAGCGAGGATCGCATGCGGCTTCGTGAGCGTGCCGTGCGGCTCGAAGTCCTCGCGGTAACGCTGGAGCGCCCCGCGCGCCTCGCTCATGCTGAAGTGGCCCGCGAACGCGAAGCCACAGCCGAGCTGCGCCGCGATGGCCGCGCCGGCCTGCGTCGAGCCCAGCATCCAGATGGGCGGCGTCACGACGTCCGAGGGCATCGCGAGGATGTGCTCGAACGGGTGCCCCGCCGGGAACTGGCCGTTGCCGAACGCGAGCAGCTCCGCGAGCTCCGCGTTGACCTCGCGACCCGAGCGCCGCAGCGCCGCAGAGGTGAGCTGATCGGTGCCGGGTGCGCGGCCGAGCCCGAGATCGATGCGGCCAGGGTAGAGCGCCTCGAGGGTGCGGAAGATCTCGATGACCCGCAGCGGCGTGTGGTTCGGCACCATGATGCCGCCCGAGCCCACACGGATCCGCTTGGTCACCCCCGCGACGTGACCGATGAGCACCTCCGGCGCCGCCGACGCGATCCCCGGCATGTTGTGGTGCTCGGCAATCCAGTAACGCGTGTATCCGAGCTCGTCGACACGCTTCGCGAGCTCGATGGAGTCACGCAGCGCCTGGCTCGGCTTGACGCCATTCACCACGGGAAAGAGATCGAGGACCGAGAGCGGCAGCATCCGCCCAACGTGTGTCGCCTGCGCGCGATTGTCAGGGGCGCAGACGGCGCCGGCGCAGCGCGAGCGCGAGCAGCGGCAACAGCAGCCACGGCGCGCGTGCACTGTTTCCACCGAACGAGCAGCCGCTCGACTTCACGAAGGGCGCGACCACGAGGCCGCCGTCGTCGAACGAGGCGCCGCCATCGGCCGAGCTCGCGGCGTCGCACGTCAGCGTGAAGTCGAACGCGATCGGCGTGGGGTCCGTGGTTGCGCCAGCGACGTGGGCGGAGAGCACGGCGTGGTGCGTGCCCGGTGTGACGCCGGCCCTGTAGGCGCTCGAGCCGTCGGGGAGGTCGCAGCTCGTGAAGATCTGGTCGACGGTGCGCTCGAACAGCTCCGGGTCGATCCTGTCGAACGCGTTGTCACCATACTGCGAGGTCGCCCACACCGTGCCGTCGATCTCGAGGGTGTAGTGCAGAAGACTCCCCCACGCGGTGATCTCCGGGGTCGGGACGAGCGAGAGCTCGAGCGCGGTCGCGGGCTGTTCTTGCTGGCAGGATTGCGCTCCATCTCCGATGAAGATGGAGCCAGCTTTTCCCGGCGACATCGACAAAACGCCGATCGTCTGCGGCATCGCGGCGACGTCACCTACCGTGATGGTTGCAGACCTCAGCGTGGGCTCTGCGTACGAGCACGCCTCGCTGCGAGTCATCACGTACGTGCCAGACGACAGCGGCTTCGACGGCACGATGAGCACGTCGCCGTACGTCCCGTCGGGCACGATCGAGAAGGGCACATCGACGCCGTCCT
>JBDTCO010000076.1:0-35046 GCA_039923495.1 Polyangia bacterium | reverse complement strand
TCGGCCGACGAGGAGCTCGCCATCGCGCAGCTCGGTCCTGCCTCGAGCCAGCAGCCGCTCGAGCGCGTGCTGGACCCCGAGCGCATCCTCGCGCTGCAGGCGCTCGTCGATCGCGCGCCCATCGCCGAGCACGTCGTGAAGTACGCCGTCGAGCTCGCGCGCGCCACCCGACCCGGCTCGGGCGGCGCGACCTCTTTCGTCGACCGGCTCGTCGCATACGGCGCCGGTCCGCGAGCGTCGCAGTTCCTCGTGCTCGGTGCCAAGGCGCGCGCGCTGCTCGAAGGTCGCCCCACGGCCACGCGCGCCGACGTCGCTGCGGTCGCACCACACATCCTGCGTCACCGCATCGTGCCGAGCTTCGCCGCCGAGTCCGAAGGTCTGCGTGGCGGAGATATCGCCGCGCGCGTCCTTCTCGCGCTCCCCGCCTGAGCATGCCCGCGTCGCTGCTCGAGCCGGCGATCGTCGAGCGACTGGCCGCACTCGAGCTCGCCGCGCGCGTGGCGGCCGAGGGTGCGCTCGCGGGCCTGCACCGATCTCCGCGCCGTGGCTCGTCGGTCGAGTTCGCCGAGCACAAGGAGTACGCGCCGGGCGACGAGCTCCGCCACGTGGACTGGAAGACGTACGGTCGCTCCGATCGCCTCATGGTGAAGCGCTTCGAGGAGGAGACCGAGCTGCACGTGCTCGTCGTCGTCGATGCCTCCGAGTCGATGCGCTACGGAAACGGCGACGCCGACAAGCTACGCCACGCGAGCGTGCTGGCCGCCGGGCTCTCGTACATCCTGCTCACGCGCCGTGATCGAGCGGGCCTCCTGTGCTCGACGGGAGAAGCGATCCCGATCGGCGCGCGCCCGAGCCACCTGCGCCGCATCCTCACCACCCTGACGACGCTCGAGCCCGGTGGCGAGGCGCGCCTGCCGGCCCTCCTGTCGCGCGCCGATCTGCTCACGCAGCGTCGCACCGAGGTGGTCATCCTGTCCGATCTGCTCGACGGCGATCGCGATGACGTCCTCGCCGCCGTGCGCTCTCTGCGGGCACGCGGCCACGATCCGATCGTGGTGCAGCTGCTCCACCCCGACGAGCGCACGCTGCCCGATGGCGAGACCGCCTGGTACGAGTCGAAGGACGGGGACGCGCGCGCGCTCGTCGAGCCAGCCGTCGTACGCGAGGCCTACCTCGCGGAGCTCGAGTCGCTGGTCGACGGCTATCGCACCTCGCTCGCTCGCGCGCGCATCCCGTTCGCCGAGCTCGACACGTCACGTCCCATCGCCGACAACCTGGCGCTGCTCGCGAGCACCGTGCTCGCGAAGGGGCGCTGATGCACCTGCTCGCGCCACTCTTCGCGTTCGGTGCATTGCTCGCCGCGGTGCCGGTGCTCATCCACCTGTTCGGCCGTGATCGCGCGCCGCATCGTCGCTTCCCCGCTGCGCGACTCCTCGTCGCCGCGCAGCGACGGCGTGCGCCGCGTGCGCGCGTCGAGCAGTGGATCCTCGTCTCGCTGCGACTTGCGGCGATCCTCGCGCTCGTGCTCGCGCTGTCGAGACCGATCTGGGAGCGACCGGCGGGGCTACCGCAGGCCGCCGGTCTACGGCAGACGGCCGTCATCATCGTCGACGACTCGCTGTCGATGAGCCGCAGGCAGAGACGGCGCACGCTGTTCGAACAGGCACGCGGTCGTGCTCGCGATCTCGTGCGCGCGTTCGCCGATGGATCCGAGGCGGCGATCATCTCCACCACGGGCCACGATCCGCTGCCGCGCCTCGAGCGCGATCGGGCCGCGCTGCTCGACGCGCTCGACCACGCGACCCCGTCGCTGCACGCCGGCTCGAGCACCACCGCGCTCGCCCGCGCCGCGAGCCTGCTCGGCAACGCGGGCAGCGGCATCAGGCGCATCTACCTCGTGAGCGACATGGGTCGTCACGGCTTCGATCCGACGCAGCCTCGACCGTCCTCGGCCGACGCGGACATCGGCGTCACGGTGGTCCCCGTCGGCGATGGCGAGCTCCCCAACGACGCCGTCGTCGATCTCCAGCTCTCACCAACGGCCGAGCGCGGCGCCAGGCGGCTCCGCGTCGTGGCGCAGGTCCGCTCCGACGACTGGGCCGCGCACACGCGCACGGTCACGCTTTCCGTCGACGGTCGCCCGGTCGCGCGCGGCGTCGTCGAGCTGGAGCGCGGTCGCACGGTCGCGAAGCACTTCACGTACGAGCTCGCCGCCGACGAAGCTCCCAGGATCGTGGAGCTGCTCCTCGAGCCCGACTCCACCGACTCTTTGGCCGCCGACGACCGCCGCGGCGCCGCGCTCGACGAGCAGGCCGGTCGCCTGCTCGTCGTCGATGGTGCGCCCGGCAGCTCGCGTCGCGAGGACGAGACCTTCTACGTCGAGACCGCGCTGCTCGCGGCACGGGGCGGCGGCTCACGCATGGAGGTCATCCGCGAGGACGCGCTCGGGCGCACGGAGCTCTCGGGCTTCTCGGCGATCCTGCTGTGCAACCCGCGTCCATCGGAGACGCTGAACGTGCTGCAGCCCTTCGTCGAGCGTGGTGGCGGCCTGTTCATCTCCGTCGGTGACAACCTCGATCCAGCCCTGTCGACCCAGCTCGCGGGTCTCTTGCCGTCACCCATCGAGGGCTCGCGCGATCTGTCGGGGCCCGGTGGCGTCGCAGGCGGCGCGCTGCGGCTCGAGCGTCCATCGGCCTCGCTGCTCCGCAAGCTACCCGCGCTCGGCGACGAGCACGCGCAGGAGGCGTGGCGTGCGGCGCGCACGTACCGCGTCGCGCTCGTGCGGCCACTCACGAGCGACGACGACACGCGCGAGATCCTCGCCCGCTTCGAGGACGGCACGCCCGCGCTGCTCGAGCGCCGCGTCGGCAAGGGCCGCGTGATCGTGTTGCTCACCACCGTGGATCGTGGCTGGAGTGATCTCGCGATCCAGCCCGTGTTCCCGCCTGTGCTGTTCGAGCTCGCCGACCACCTCGGCACGCGCACCCCCGACGGGGGTCACGGTGCGGTGTACGCGCTCGATCCGTCGGAGAGCGACCCACTGCGCATCGACGCCGGCAAGGTCGCGACACCTCCGCCAGGGAGCACGCCCGCGCACCCGCCGGCGCGCGAGCTCTGGCACGCGCTCGCGGCGGCCCTGCTGCTGCTGCTCTTCTGCGAGGCCGTGGTGGGCCTGCGGGGCTGACCTACCGGTTGTGGGTGCGCTGTGATTGCCGACGGCACCCGCGACGCTGCGGGGTTACCCGCGAGCGCGCGCGACGAGAGCCGAGTGCCCATCGACGAGCCCGAGCGCGCTGCGCGCGGCGATCGGCGTGCGCGCGAGCGTGGCCCGGAACGCACGCACGCGACCCGCGCTCTCGGCGAGGCGCTGCTTCACGTGCTCGTCGAGAGCGGCGGCGCCGTCGAGCGCGGCCTCTGCGCGCCGCTGGATCTCGGGATCGCGACACGCGAGGAAGCTGTCGCAGCCGGCGAGCAGGCTCTCGACCACCGTCTTCTCGACGGGAAACTGATCCGCAACGGCCTTCATGTCGAGATCGTCAGAGACGACGACGCCGCGGAAGCCGAGCTCGAGACGCAGGATCGCCGTGAGCCAGCGCTTCGACATCGTCGCGGGGCGCGAGTCCACGGAGGGATACACCACGTGCGCGGTCATGAGCATGGGCACGCCCGCCGCGATCGCGAGGCGGAACGGCTCGAGCTCGACGGCACGCAGGCGCGCCTCATCGTGATCGACGTGCGGCAGCTCGAGGTGCGAGTCCGTCGCCGTGTCGCCATGACCGGGGAAGTGCTTGCCGCAGCCTCGGACTCCGGCTGACTCGAGGCCGCGCCAGAACGCGAGCGCCTGCGTGGCCGCATCGCCGGGCTTCGTGCCGAACGCGCGGTCGCCGATGATCGGGTTGTCGGGGTTCGTGTGCACGTCGAGGACGGGTGCGTAATCGACGTTGAAGCCGAGCGGCGCGAGCTCGGCTCCGATCGCCGCACCGACGGCGTGCGAGAACGCTTCGTCCGATTGCGCGCCGACACGCTGCATCGGCGGCCACACCGAGAGCGGCGCCCGGATGCGCTGCACACGGCCTCCTTCCTGATCGATGCTGATCCACAGCGGCGGATCCCCGGCTGGCACCGCCGCCTGCAAGGACGCGGTGAGCGCGCAGATCTCGTCGAGCGTGCCGAGGTTGCGCGCGAAGACGACGACGCCGCCGACACGGCGCGCCGCGATGCGCGCGAGCAGCTCGGGCGATGCCTCCTTGCCCTCGAAGCCGACGATGAGGAGCGAACCTGCGGTCATGGCCCTACTCTGCTGTCAGAGTCCGACGCAGCGCAAATCGTTCGAGACCTTTCCCTTGGTATCGCAGCCGACCGGGTACGAAAGCTGGACGTCGTAGAGCGTGTCGCCGACGGTGACGGTGAACGTCGTCGGCGCGAGCGCGGCCGAGTCCTTCGCGTCGATGGCGTCGACCTGCAGCGTGGGCGGGCACAGCGCGGAGGTGACCTGCGCCGCGCTCTCGCCCGCGGCCTGCCAGCCGAGCGTGGCGATGCCCACGTGTATTCCGTCGAGCATCGACGCGACACACGCTGCACCCGTCGCCGAGCCGATCGTCATGGACACGTGCGCACCGGGGCACGCGCTCGCCATCCCACCATCGAGCGTCACGGGCAGCGTGCACTTGAGCGGGTGGTGACCCGGGACGCTGGTCTTCAGGCACGCGATCGGATCGATGCACGCGGTCTGCTGGCACGCGAGGAACGCCTCGCACAGCGCACCAGATGGCAGCGAGAGCTTCGCGTCACCGGCGCACTCGTCGGCGTACGCGCGAGCGTTTTGGTCGTCGCAGGTGCGCTGACCTACCGCGCACGTGCTTCCCTGTGCGCGGAAGCACGGCAGCAGGCGGTTTCCGACCTCGTCCGGGTAGCGCTGTCCATCGCATGCGCTGGGCAGCGACGCGCCGGTGGGCAGCTCGCAACCGGCCGTGTCGGCGAGGCGCGCGAAGCTCGGCGGCAGGGACTCATCGCAGCCGGTCTGCGTGCCGTTGCCGATGGACGGCTCCCCGGGGATGCACACGCAGCCATCGGGGGCGACATAGGTCGGTCCGCCCGGTTCACGGCCCTCACCGAACAGCACGACGCTCGCGACATAGCGATCGACCTTCTCGAAGCGATACACGTGCGAGCCGAACGACGCGACGCCGATGGTGCGGCCAGCGGCATCGCGCGCGAGCACGAGCGGCCGCACCTCCGCGGCGAGATCGGTCTCCTGCACGGGCTCGACGAGGATGCGCAGCGGGGAGCGCGACAGATCACGCTTGCTCACGTCGAAGCGTCGTCCTGTCGCAGACGAGTCCGTGACCCAGCGCTGGCAGTACGACGCATGCGCCGCGACGAGCTCGAGCTCGACGACGCCCGCCATGATCGACGTCGTCCCCGCCGGTCCACGGACCTCGAGCTGGAGTCCCGTCCTCGGCGCACAGGCCGCGAGCAGCACGGCGCCAAGGACGAGCCCGGAGCGGCTCAGGGGCACTTGGTGCCGGAGTTGCCAGGGCAGACGACACCGGTGCCGCCCATGTTGCACTGCAGGCACGTCGCGCCCGCGCAGTTCATTGCGTTGCAGTTGTTGTTGCTCGAGATGCGCGCGACGCACGTGTTGTTCATGCCGGCCTTGCACCAGAACCCGGCGAGGCAGTCCGTGTCGTTGGCGCAGGTGGTGTTGCACGCCGTGGTGCTCGCGCACGCGAAGTTGCCGCCGCACGAGGTCGCACCGCTACACGCGCCGCTGGTGCACGCGCCGCCCGTGATCGAACCATTGGTGCAGCTCGGGTTGCAGGGCTGACAGTTCGTGCCGCAGAACGCGATCGTGTTGCACACGCTGCACGACGTGGAATTGTCGGACGGGCAGTAGTCGCCATTGATGCACTCGTTGGCGGTGCAGGCGCCGGCGCTCGCGCAGTTGCACATCGTGTTGCACGCGGTGCCGCTCGCGCAGTCG
The DNA here is from genome assembly GCA_039923495.1 of Polyangia bacterium. Lineage (GTDB taxonomy): Bacteria > Myxococcota_A > Polyangia > Palsa-1104 > Palsa-1104 > JBDTCO01. Next base: position 29,063 of record JBDTCO010000076.1, on the reverse strand, counting down.
AGGCCACCCGGGCAGGCGGCGTTGGCCTGCGAGCAGGTGGTGTAACCCATGCCCGCGGAGCACGTGTTGGTGGTGCGGGTGCTGCCCGCGCACGTGACGTCGGCCGCGCCGCACGACGCGGGACGCGCGGTCAGACCGCAGCACACCTTCATGCCCGAGCCGCTGTCGATGCACGCGCCGCTGTTGCAGTCGGTGCCATTCGCGCACGTGCTACCCGGACCCTTGCCGGCGTAGCACTGACCCGCGTAGCAGTGCGACTTGGCCGCGTTGTGGCAATCGGCATCGCCGGCGCACGTGGTGAGGCACGCGCCGTTCGAGCAGGTGAAGTCACCGCACGCCATGACCTGCGTCGGCGTGGCGTTGCAGCTGCCGTTGTTGCACTCCTTCACCGTGGTGTCGCTGATGGCGCCCGAGTTGTCGCACATGATCGTGCTGCACGCCGCGCCGTTGCTCGCGGAGCAGCTGCCGTTGTTGCACAGGTCGAGCTTGCAGCCTGGGAGGTCGGCGTTGCACTCGCTATCGAGGTCGGTGTTGTTCTGGTTCGTGCACGTGCCGAGGTTGCCAGCGACCTTGCAGCTCTGACACACGCCGCACGCGCTCTGCGACTTGTCGCAGCACACGCCGTCGGTGCAGTACTGCGACCCCTGGCAGGAGTGCTCGGTCTTGGTCGGGTCCGCCGTGGTGCAGGCGCCGCCGGCGGGGATCTTCCCGGAACAGGTACCGTCGGGCTTACAGAAGCTGCCGTTGCTGCAGTCGCCGTCGACGTTGCAGCCCGTGCAGCTGCTCCCATCGCTCCTGCACACCTGGTTCGCGCCGCACGCGACGCACGTCTGGCCGCAGTGCGCGGTCGTGTTGCAGGTCGCGCAGCTGTTGCCGTTGCAGTACGTGCCCGCGACACCGGGCGCGCCGCCCTGGCCGCACGCAGCGCCGGTGCTGCCGCACTCGCAGGCGCCGCCGCCACACGCGTTCGAGTAGAGCGGATCGCAGGCGTTGGTGCAGCTCCCGCAGAAGCCCGTCTCGGTGGCAAGGTTGTGGCACGTGTTGCCTCCGTTCTGCAGCGCGCAGCACATCTTGGTCGCGCCGCACTCGGTTGCGCCATCGATGGTGGCAGGGTTGCAGTCGTCGTCGATGCCGTTGCAGAGCTCCGGCGCGCCCGGGTGGACGGCAGGGTTCCCGTCGTTGCAATCGCCACAGCCGAGGAGGCCCGACGCGAGCGTGTTGCCGGCGCACGTCGTGCAGACGATGTACTTGTCCATGTCGGTGTCGCGCTCGTCGATGCCGTTGTCGGTGAGGCTGCCATTGCAGTCGTCGTCGATGCCGTTGCAGATCTCGGTCGTCGGACCGACGAACCCGGTGCACACGAGGTGCACGTCATCGGGCGTTGCTTGCGCGCCATACGCCGGCGAGACCGTCTGGCTGCGATTGCAACCGCTGACCGTGCCGAGCTTGCAGGGCGCGCTCGCGATGCCGCACTGCTGCCCCTTTTCCTTGAGGTTGGCGCCGGTGAGATCGTCGTACGAGCCGTTGCAGTCGTCATCGATGAGCTGGGCGGTGCAGGTCTGCGGGTGGGGCTGTGGCGCGCCATAGCAGTGCGCACCGACGCTGACCGTACCCGAACCGGTGTCCGTCGAGCACGCGATGCGGTTCGTCAGGTTGATGCTGCTCTTCGGGTTGGACGACGAGCAGACACACAGGCCCGTGCCCAGCGCGCATGCGCCGAGGTTGCTGTCCGTGCACGTGGCCTGCGAGCCGCCGCCCGAGGCGACGAGCGCAGCGCCGGCGGCGTCGGGGTTGCCCTCGTCCTTGTCGTTATCGCAGTCGTCGTCGACACCGTTGCAGAGCTCGAGCGCGAACGGGTGGACGTTGGGATTCGTGTCGTCGCAGTCGTCCATTCCGTAGTAGCCGTCGCCGTCCTTGTCCTGGCCGTTGCACGGCACGTCGAAGCCCTGGCACTGCTGATCGACGCCGTCGCCGCACTTCTCGGGGGCCTGGGGGTAGATCGTGGGATCATTATCGTTGCAGTCGAAGATGCCCGTGTCGCCGCACGAGCCGTCCTTGGCGAAGCCGTCGCCGTCTGCGTCGCACGCCGAGCTCGGGCACGCCTGGTACGCGACGCCGTTGCAGTCCGCGTCACCAACGGTGTAGCCCGACACCGCGATCTTCTTTGCGGTGGCCGGATCGGTCTGCGATGCGGTGTCACTGTAGACCGTGCGGCACAGGCCCTTGAGTGCTGCTGCGAGCTTGCCCATCATGTTGATGCCACCCTCGGAGCCGCCGGCCTTCGCCGACGCGCCGGGGTAGACGCCCGAGTCGTAGTCGTTGCAGTCGAGCATACCGGGGTGCGCGTCCATCGAGTCCGGGCAGTTGGCCGGCACGTCGAGGCGCTGGAAGCCATCACCATCGAGGTCGCAAGGGACGCAGCCCGAGTCGATGACGGACATGCCGTTCACGAACGTGCAGCTGTCGTTCTTGCCGTTGCCGCAGATCTCGGGCGCTCCGGGGTGCACGGCCGGATCGTTGTCGTTGCAGTCGTCGGGTGGCGAGTAGCCGTCGCAGTCGGCGTCGACGAAGCACTTCGTGTCGTTGGCCGGATCGTTCGGTCCCTGACCGACGCACGCCTCGTCGATACCGTCGCCGCAGCGCGGCTTCGGGCAGAGGACCGGATCGCCCGTGTAGTCGTGCCCGGCGTCGGCGGTGCCCTTCATGCCGAGGCTGTAACCGCAGCAGTTCGGTGGATCGGGGAACGGGTCCGCCATCGTCGGCTTGTGCCGCGCGGGATCGTTGTCGTCGCAGTCGTCGCCGCGCGGATCGCCGTCCTTGTCGTTGTCGACGCACGGCTCGTCGCCATCGCCGTTGCAGTCCTCGTCGTAGCCATCACCGCACAGCTCGATGGCGAACGGGTTGATGTTGGCCGCCGAGATGTTGAGCGTCTTGCCCGCGGCGGTGACCGGGTTGTTGACCTTGTCGTCGCAGTCGAGCAGGTCGGCCGAGTTGGCGTAGAGCTGTGCGGCCTCCGGAACGTGCGCGCGGAAGTCCGAGGCGTCCGGCCAGAGGTCGCCGTCGGCGTCGTCGCCCGCGGGCACCGTGAGCAGGCGCGCATTGATCGTGGTGGGACCGTGGACCTCGTAGCGACCGCCCCAGAACAGCTGGGTGGCCGTCGGTGCGGGCTTGCCACCGGCGATGTCGCCGATCACGCCCACGATGAGGATGGTGTACTTGCCGCCGCTCGACAGCTTCACCGCGATCTTGAGCGTCTCGCTCGTGAGGTCGCGCGCGCCGGTCTTGCTCTTCTCGCCCGGCGCGAGCGTCGGCACGAAGCCGGAGTGGAAGATGATCTGCTGGGACGCGTCGTCGCGGACGTAGAGGTCCGCCTTCTCCACGTCGGCGTCCGCCGTGATCTTGAGGAGGAGGGACGGCGACTTGTTGCACGCCGGCTGCGTGCCCACGAACAGCACGGCGAGCGCAGCACCAACCCACGCCGACCTACGCCGGCTGTTCCACGTCTTCATCGGTCAGCTGCCTCTCGCCGCTCACTATACCCCGTCCTTGACGCTCGAAAGAAGCGTCCATTATAGTCGCCGCCCTCTTCATAGAACTGGCGCAACCCCGGGCACCTCCTGGGTCGTCACACCGTCGATGGGCAACCCGCGGCCTTTCGTTCCGTCAAAGTCCCGCGAGCTCCCCTTCTTTTCAGCCGAGGCCCCAGTGCAAGGAACGCAGTGCCAGTTTCCGAAGACCCCGCCGCGCCCGCGCCGGGCCGGCGTCGTCGCCTGCCTCTACCTCGGCCTGTCCTTTGGCCTGGTGAGTCCCGCGTACGCGCAGTTCGGTGGCGGTCGTCCCGGAGGTAGCCAGCCCGGCCTCGGCGGTCCTTCAGGCAGCCCGGGTCCGTCCCAGCAGAAGGAAGGGCCCGCCGAAGTCGCGCCGGGCGACAACACCGAGAGCCCGGCGCTCCAGCCTCTCCAGCCGCTGCCCGCGTGGCCGCAGCAGAAGGAGGTGGCCACGCAGTTCTTCCAGCTCAACGGCTACCTGCGCGGGCGCTCGTACCTCTTCCACAACCTGAACCTCGGCCGCTACGAGGGGACGTCGGGTCCAAAGTCGCCGTTCTTCATCCCGTACAGCGAGTACGGTCAGTCGGGCAATGTCGCCGACCAGGGCAACGCCGCCAGCTGCGCACAGCGCAACAACAAGAACTGCCGATCCTCGAACATCACATCCGCCGACATGCGCCTCCGCCTCGAGCCCACGATCAATGTGAGCGAGTGGGTCCGCGTCAAGGCGCAGATCGATGTGTTCGACAACCTCGTCCTCGGTTCGACGCCGCAGTCGTTCGCGGTCAACGGCTATCCGTCGACCGGCACCCTCAACTCCGCGTACGGCCAGACGATCTCCCAGCAGGCGCCGGAAGGCGGACAGAACGCCGTGTTCTCGTCGATCCGTGCGAAGCGCGCCTGGGCCGAGGTGCGCACGCCCTGGGCCGAGCTTCGCTTCGGTCGCATGCCGTCGCAGTGGGGCATGGGCATGCTCATGAACAACGGCGACTGCCTCGACTGCGATTTCGGCGTCAATGCCGATCGCGTGATGATCGCGACCAAGCTGTGGGGCCACTTCTTCGCGTTCATGTGGGACTGGGTCGCGAGCGGTCCGACGACGCAGCTCCTCAACGCGCAGCAGGGCCAGGGCGTGTTCTACAACGCCGACAGCCTCGACAACGTCTCGCAGTGGTCCTTCGTCATGGGCAAGTCGGACAAGCCCGAGGAGCTCAAGGAGAAGATCGACAAGGGTCGCATCGTCGTCAACTACGGCGGCTACTTCACGTACCGGCAGCAGGCGTGGGCGCAGAAGACCAACGTCACGGCCGACACGTCGCAGACCTACCAGACGCTGCAGGACAACCTCTCACCGCGTCACGCGAAGGCCTTCATCGGCGACGTCTGGTTGCGCACCAACTGGAAGAAGCTGCACCTCGAGTTCGAGGGCACGCTCATCGCCGGCACCATCGGGAACCTCGCCGACCAGTACCTCAACGTGAAGGGCTCGACGCAGCTCCTGTCGGGTGGCATGGCCTTCAAGGGTGACTACAAGCTCCTGCACGACGCGCTGAAGATCTACCTCGAGGTCGGCTACGCGTCCGGCGACTCCAACGAGGATCCGAACGGGCAGCTCAACTACAACTACGCGAACCCGGCGCCGACGGACAACCGCATGCACCACTTCGCGTTCTCTCCGGACTACCACGTCGACCTGATCCTCTTTCGCCGCATCCTCGGCACCGTCAACAACGCCGCCTACTACAAGGCCGGCGTGTCGTACGACGTGCTCGACAACTTCACCGCGCGCGCCGACGTCATGTACGCGATGGCCGCCAACCCCATCTCCTATCCCGGCAACTCGTACAACCTCGGCGTCGAGATCGACGGCTCGCTCACCTACCGAAACGAGGCCGACGGCTTCTACGCGGGCCTCAGCTACGGCGTGCTCTTCCCGTTCGAGGCGCTCGCGATCCCGTCGAGCATCTACGGCTCGCAGTTCGCGCACGGCGCACACACGGCCCAGACCTTCCAGGGTCGCGTGGCCGTGAAGTTCTAGGCAGCGTGCTCTCTCTCCTTCTTCGCGTGTAGCCGCGCGAGGAAGAAGACGACGACGAGCCACGCGCCGATGAGCGCGATCGTCGCGAGGATGAACGTCAGCATCGAGAGCTCGAGCTTCGCGCCGACCCACACGAGGCCGGCGGTCGCGACGTCGCCGACGCGCACCGCGAAGGTGTCGGTGATGCTCGTCACCTTGTACTTCTCCTCCTTGGTGGGGACGAGGTAGAGCATCTGCTCGACGGTCTTCTCGAGCGAGGAGTCCGTGCTGTTCTCGGCGACCTTCACGATGAGGATCACCGTCAGGATCGGCACGAAGGCCATCGTCGAGTACCCGGCGAGCGTGATGAGCGACAGGATGAAGAGAGCGCGGCGTGGGCCGATGTGCTTCACGAGGCACGAGACGGCTCCGCCACACCGCGCCGACACGTGGGCTCCGCCATGGCGAATTGTCCCATCGTCCGGATGAAGATCGTATACAGCTGCGTCTTGACGACACAGAGCCGCGTCGCCAAACATCGAACTCGCGTGCGGCGTGGCCACGCGACGGTGCTCTCACTCGCGCCGGAACAGCAGCGCCCTCCGTCCCGAAGATGAACCTCTGGCGTGTCGTCCTCGGCGTCGTGTTTTGCGCGGCGCTCGCCGGTCGCGTCGTTGCCGACCCGGCGCCACCGCCCGATCCGCGCCTCGGCGATCGGATGGACAGCCGCATCGTACGGGAGAGCGCCGCGAGCGAGCTGGCCGTGGTTCCGCGCATCCTCGTCGCGCCGCTCCGCCTTGCATGGCGAGGCATCGGATTCCCGGCTCGCGCCCTCACCAACTTCGAAGGTCGCTACCACATCGTGCACGCCGTGATTCGCTTCGTCTCGTCGCTCGACCGCATGCGCGGCCTTCGGCCCACCATCCGCTACGTCTCGCGCTTCGACCCGCAGCTCGGCGTCACGTACTACGACAAGAAGCTGTTCGGGCCAGGCTCATCGCTGACGGTCACCATCGGGGCCGTGCTGCCCGCGCTCACGTTCGCCGAGGCCAGCATGAGGTTCCGCGTGCCCGACCCCTATCAGGTCACCCTCGACGCGGCCTACCTCAAGCGCGTCGACTACCTGTTCGCCGGGATCGGCCTCGCGTCGTTCGGGCGCCTGCGCGCGAACGCGAACCCCCGCTCCCGCTACGCGCAGGACGGCATCACCAACGAGGCCGTGACCGACATCCGGATCGTCCCGAGCCTTCACGTCGTGCTAGGCGGCGGATGGAGCTATCGCAAGTACGGGATCGGCCAGCGCGACGATCCCGGCCATCAGAAGACGATCCTCGACGACTACTGCGAGGGCAACGTCAATGGCTGTGCCCTGTCGCGCGTCGATCCGAAGCGCGTGCCCGGCTATTACACGGGCGCCAACTTCTTCGTCACCGACGTTCAGTTCGCGTACGACACGCGCGCCGGGACCCGCGATCCGCTGCACCTCTGGTATCGCTTCGAGCTCGGCGCACGCTACGCCCAGTCCCCGTCGCGTGAAGGCGCGCGCTGGATGCACTTCAAGACCGCTGCCAATCTCGGCTTTCCGCTCGGCGGTCGCACGCGCACGCTCGCGTTCCGGCTCGCGCTCGAGATGATCCAGCCGCTCGGCAGCACGCCGGTGCCGTTCTCGGAGCTGGTCGAGCTCGGCGGCCCCGACAACTTCCGCGGTGCTCCCATCGGACGGTTCCGCGACTTCTCGTCGGTGCTGGCGACCGCGGAGTATCGCTGGCGGATCTGGATGTGGATGGACGCCGTCGTCTTCACCGACTTCGGTGGGACGTTCGACAAGCACTTCGGCGGGTTCCGTCCCGATCGCCTCGTGCCGGACGTCGGCGGCGGCGTGCGCCTCCACACGTCGAGTCAGTTCCTCATGCGCCTTCAGCTCGCGTACGGCTTCAGCCAGGGTGTGCAGCTCATGTTCGCGACGAGCACGCCGCTGTGAGGGCCGCCCTGTTCGCGCTCGTGCTCTGCTCCGTGGGCTGCGGTGGGACCGTCCGCTTCTACGACCGCCAGATCCTGTGGCAGGACCCGGACGCAGATCCGGTGCCCGTGCCGAAGCTGCGCACCGTCAACAAGAACTGGCTGCGCATCAAGGCGCAGGTGTTCTCCACGGTCGACGGTCGCCTCGCGCTGCAAAAGCATCCCGAGGCGCACAACGTCAACGCGCTCGACGAGGTGCCCGACTCCACGTGGTGGCAAGACAAGCGACGCGCCGCCGCGTTGAAGGGCAAGCCGTTCGGCCCCGTGCAGGTCGCCGCCACGGAGGCGCCGATCGACGGCAGCGGCACCGTCACGATCATCGAGGGCAAGGAGGAAGGCAAATCGCGCCGCTTCGTCGTCACCGACACGAAGGGACGCAAGTACCTGCTCAAACTCGACGTGCCCGGCTACTTCGGGCTCGTGACGTCGACGGAGGTCGTGTGCTCGCGCCTCGTTGGTGCGGCCGGCTGGCGCGTGCCGTCGCTCTCGCTCGTCGACCTCCGACGCGATCAGCTCGTCATCTCTCCGGAGGCGTACATCAAGCGCGACGGCACGAAGCGCGCGTTCACCGAGAAGGACCTCGAGCGCTTCCTCACCAACCTGCCGCTCGCCCCCGATGGCCGCTATCGCTTCTCGGCCAGCGCGAGGGTAGAGGGCAAGCTCGTCGGGCCGTACTCGTACGTGGGCAAGCGCAGGGATGATCTGAACGACCGCGTCTCCCACGAGGACCGCCGTGATCTGCGCGGCTACGCGGTGATGTCGGCGTGGATCAACAACGTCGACACCATCGAATCCAACACGCTCGACGCGTACGTCGGCGACCCCAGCAAGGGCCACCTCATCCATTATCAGCAGAACGTCGGCGGCTCGTTCGGCAACTACGACGTGGGCCCGCTCGAGTCGTGGATGAGCTACGAGTCGTACTTCGACTTGCCGCGCGTCGTGATGTCCATGCTCGCGATCGGTGCGTACAGCCGACCGTGGGCACGCGACAACATCGAGGACGAGCGCCTGCGCACGCTCGCGAACTGGCCCGAGCTCGGCTGGTTCGAGTCGGAGCACTTCGTCGCGAAGACCTGGTCGCCGCTGTGGAGCAACCCTGCGTTCTCGCGCGCGACGCCACGCGATCTGTACTGGGGCGTGAAGCGCGTGCTCGAGTTCACCTCGGACGAGTTGCGCGCGGCAATCAAGGTCGGCCGCTATCGCCCCGAGGTGGAGCAGCGGCTGTTCGAGGTGCTGTGGCAGCGCCGCGAGAAGCTCGCTCGCGCCTATCTTTCCGATGTCGCGCCGCTCGAGAGCTTCACGTTCGTCGGCGACAACGTCTGCTTCGACGACCTCATGATCCACTACGGTTTCGATCGCCGCGAGCCCGAGTACGAGGTCCGGGGCGCCGGTCCCGTGCGCGTCGACGCGACGGCCCATCGCTGCTTCAGCATCCCGCGCAAGATCGGCTATCACATCGTCGCGATCCGCATCCGTCGCGTCGGCGGGGACTGGGGCCCGGCGCTGCGCATCCACTTCATGAAGGAAGGCCAGTCGCACCGCATCGTGGGCCTGGAGCGGTAGTCACCCGACCTCGCCGCCCTGCAGGGTCAAAACGAAGCACGTCGGCGCCTCGTCGCGCAGCGTGAGCTCTCCTCCGAGCGCCCGCGCGATCTCGCGAGACAGCGACAGCCCGAGCCCGAACCCACGCCCGCTCGCTCGCGCCGCCTCGCCCCGGTAGAAGCGCTCGAAGATGCGTTCGCGATCCGCGTCTGGGATCACCGAGCCCGTGTTCTCCACCTCCACCTGCGGCTGGCCTTCGCGCACGAGCACGCGGACGCAGACCTCGTCGCTGGCCGTCGTGTTCTTCGCCGCGTTGTCGATGAGGTTCGCCACCACGCGCGCGACCCAGAGAGGGTCGGCATGCGCTTGCACTGCGTCGAGCTCGTAACGCAGCGTCGCCGTGAGCACCGGCTCGTACGGCTCGACGGCTCGACGCACGGTCGCCGCGAGGTCGAGCGTGCGGCTCGCGATCGGCAACGAGCTCGCGTCCGCCTGGGCCTGCGCGAGCAGCGCCTCCACCAGGCGCGCCATGTCCTGGAGCGACTCGAGGGCGCCGCCAATGGAGTCTCGCAGCGCCTCCGGATCGCGCGGCTTGCGCAGCGTCACCTCGAGCTCGGCCATGAGCGCGGCGAGCGGCGTGCGCAGCTCGTGGGATGCGTCGGCCGTGAAGCGCCGCATCCCCGCGACCGAACGATCGAGCCGCTCGAGCATCGCGTTCATCGACGTCACGAGCTGCGCGACCTCCGTCGGTGCATCCGCGCGGAGCGGCACGCGCGCGTCGAGGCGCTCGGAGCTGACCTGTCCTGCGGTAGCGACCACGTCGTCGAGCGCGGCGAGCCCTCTCCGCGCGATCGCCGCCGCCCCGACGACCGCGAGAGGCACGGCAACAGCGATGGCCGTGGCGAGGGCGAGGAGCAGGTTGCGACCGGTGTGATCGGGCGGCTCCATGGCTGCGACCGCGGGCGGCTCCGCGGCTTCCTCGATGGCGATGATCGCGTACACCGTTCCGGCAAACGCGAGCAGCACTCCCACGAGCACGGCGGCGTAGTAGCGCGTCAGGCGCTGTCGAAGGGACGTCACTTCGGCTCGAGCCTGTAGCCGACACCGCGCACGCTCGCGATGCGCGAGGGCTCGCCAACCGTGTCGATCTTCTTGCGGAGGTGGAGGATGTGCACGTCGACGATGTTGGTGCCCGGATCGAAGTCGTAGCCGAACACCGCCTGCAGCACAGTTGCGCGCGCGACGACCTGCCCCGCGTGCTTCACGAGGAACGCGAGCAGCGCGAACTGCTTCTCGGAGAGCACGACCTCGTGGCTCGCGACCGTCACCTTGCGCGCCACGAGGTCGAGCTCGAGATCACCCACGCGCGTCGGCGCGGCGATGGGCGCACGCCGCACCAGCACCTCGAGCCGCGCGACCAGCTCGGCGAACGCGAACGGCTTCGTGAGGTAGTCGTCGGCGCCCCCGCGCAGCCCCTCGACTCGATCCGGGACCGCGTCGCGCGCCGTGACCACGAGCACCGGCGTCGTCACGCCGCGGGCACGCGCCGATCTCAGCAGCGACAGTCCGTCGAGCACCGGCAGCTGCAGGTCGAGGATGCACACATCCGCCGCCCCGCGACTCAGCGCAGCGAGGCCGGCCGCACCATCGCTAAAGTGCTCGACCTCGTGGCCTTCTTCCCCGAGTCCGCGCAGGAGCGCGCGTGCGACCGCGGGATCGTCTTCGATGACGAGCACCTTCATTGCGTTCTCGATGCTACCCGGATGCGGGCCAGGCGTGCATACACGGCAGGGACGAACACCAGCGTGCCCAGCGTGGATGTGACGAGGCCCCCGATGACGGCGACCGCGAGGGGACGATGCAGCTCGGCGCCGGCCCCGAGGCCGAGCGCGAGGGGGACGAGCCCGAGCAGGGTGCACAGCGTCGTCATGAGGATGGGGCGGAGCCGCACGGTGATGGCATCGCTCAGCGCGTCCAGCGTCGCACGCCCCTCGGCTTCACGAACGATGGTCTCGTGCACGAGCAGGATGCCGTTCTTGACGACGAGCCCGACGAGCAGGATGCCACCGAGCAGCGACGAGATGTTGAGCGCGACACGCGTCAGCGCCAGCGTCACCAGCGCACCGCACAGGGCGATCGGGATCGCGGCGAGCACCGAGGCCGCGGCGCGCAGCGTCCCGAGCTGGAAGACGAGCACGATCGTCACGAGCGCCAGCGCGCTCAGCAAGGCGAGCGCCAGCTGGGTGAACGAGTCACGCTGCGAGAGCCGCTGTCCACCGATCTCGAGATCGTATCCCTGCGGCAGCTTCAGCGTCGCGAGCCGCTTGTCGACCTCGCGCATCGCCGTGCCGAGGTCGGTGCCGTCGAGCCGTGCCGTGACGGGGACCATGAGGCGGAGATTCTCGCGGGTGATCTCCGATGGAGCGCAGCCATCGCTCACGTGCGCGACCACGGCCAGGGGTACGAACCCCTTGGCGGTCCGCAGGCGCACCCGCTGCAACACGTCGTCGCGGAAGCGCACCGCGTCGGGCCAGCGCACGCGGACCGGCACCAGACGATCGCGCTCCGCGAGCGGTGCGCTGTCGACGCCGAGCTGCGCCGAGGACATCTGGCTCGCCACGTCCGCCGTGGTGAGCCCGAGACGGCCGAGCGCGACCGGATCGAGGACGACGACGCGCTCCGGCGAGCACGCGACCTGGCCGTCGAAGAGATCGACGAGGCCGGAGATCGACTTCAGCTGCTCGGCCACGCGCGCGGCTTGCGCTCGCGTACCCGGCTCGTCCGGGCCGAACACCTTCACCTCGACCGGCTCGGAGTTGCCCTCGAGATCGCCGAGCATGTCCTGCATGAGCTGCAGGAGCTCGATACGTACGCCTGGCAAGAGCGCCGCGGCCTGCGCGCGCTGCTCCTCCATGAGCTGCGCGATGGGCCGGTGGTGCGGCTTGAGGCGCACGATGACGTCACCGCGGCTCGTCTCCGTCGCACGCGGCGGCCCCATCTCGGCGCCGAGTCGGCGCGTGAAGGTCTGCACGTCGGGATCGGCGCGCAGGATCGCGTCGATGCGCGAGGCGAGCGCGTCCGTCTCGGCGAGCGAGGTCCCGATGGGTGCGTGGTAGTCGAACACGTACGCGCCCTCGTCGAGCGCGGGCACGAAGCCCGTCTCGATCCAGCGCATCGAGACGCCCGCGCCGACGAGGATCACCGCGGCAACGATCAGGAGGACGAGCGGCCGCTCGACCCAGCGGCGCGACGTGCGCGCGACCCACGCCGACAGCCGCAGCTCCCACGCGGGGTCGTGCTTGCCACCGGCGGAGGCGACCCAGGGTACGACGGTCAGCGCGAGCACGAGCGACGCGAAGATGGCCGCGGACAGCGCCAGCGCGAGGGAGGCGAAGAAGGTGCCCACCACACCGGAGAGGAACGCGAGCGGTGCGAACACGACGACCGTGGTCAGCGTCGACGAGACGATCGGGCCGGCGAGGCCCTGCAGCGCCGCGCGCGTGGCCTCCTGCGGGGACAGCCCGCGGCGTCGCTCGCGCTGGATCGCCTCGATGACGACGACCGCATCATCGATGACGAGCCCCACCGCGATGGCCATACCTCCGAGCGACATGAGGTCGAGCGAGCCGTGGCGCAGGTACAGCGCACCGCACGCGCACAGCAGCGACGCCGGGATGACGAGCGCGGAGACGAGCGTCGCGCGGCCGTCTCGCAGGAACAAGAGGACCACGAGCGCGGACAGCGCCGCGCCCAGCAGGATCGCGTCGCGCACGGCGCTCGTGGCGGTCTTCACCAGCGCGGCCTGCTGGTACACGGGCGTCAGCGCCACCCCGAGCGGCAGGTGCGCGCGAAGGCGAGCCACCTCCTCGTCGAGCGCATGGTCGAGCGCGACCACGTCACCGCCGATGCGCCGCGATATGTTGATGACCGCGGCCGGTCCACGCGGCGAGCGGATGACCATGCGCGGATCGGCGTGCCCCTCCGAGACGCGCGCGACGTCGGCGAGGCGGATCGGCGCACGGTCGTCTCCTCCGACCACGAAGTCGCCGAGCTGGGACGCGTCGGTGACGCCGGTGCGGACGACGATCGAGTAGCGGCGGTACGCGCGATCGATCCGCCCGACCGTCGCGAAGCGGTTGGACTCGCCGAGGCGACGCGCGATCTCGACGATGCTCAACCCCGCGGCCTCCGCGCGGCTCGGATCCACCTCGACCTCGATCTCGCGGGTCTCCCCCGCGGTCACCGAGATCGGTCCGACACCCGGCACGCGAGAGAGCGCCGGGCGGAGCTCGTACATCGCGAGGTCGCGCAGCTTCGTCGGAGGCAGCGCGCCGTCGAGGTTGAGCGTGTAGACCGGGAACGACGTGGGCGTGATGCGCTCGACCGACAGCGTGACGGCGGTAGGCAGCTCGACGCGCAGCTCCGCGAGCCGAGCCTGCACGAGCTGCAGCGAGAGGATCATGTCGGCACCGGCGTCGAAGAGCACGTCGAGCTCGCAGGCACCCCGGATCGTCTTCGAGCGAACGCGGCGCACGCCGAGCAGGGGCACGAGGGCTTCCTCGAGGGGCCTGGTCACGTTGCGTACGACCACCTCCGACGTCGCATCTCCAAGCGCGGCCACGACGGAGATGCGCGGGAACGAGAGCTCCGGATAGAGCGCGCTCGGCAACCGCGTGTACGAGACGGCGCCGCCGATGACGAGCAGCGCGACGGAGCACGCGAGGCCGCGTGCGTGACGCTGTAGCCACTCGCTCACGGCACGACCTGGACGTGCGTGCCGTCGGGCAGCGAGTAGCCGCCGTCGACGATCACGCGCAGCCCCGGCGGCAGGTCGAGCTCCACGTCGTGCGCGTCCTCGGAGCGCACGGTGATCCGGCGATGCGTGACGGTGTCGTCCACCCCGACGATCGCGACCTCCGAGGCGGAGCCTCCATCGCCGGGCAACAGGGCGGTCTTCGGGACCACGACGGCCTCGTGCATCGCGCCGAGCAGCGCGCCACGTACGAACGCACCTGCGCGCAGCGCACCGTCGGTGTTCGACACACGCACGCGCACCACGACGGTGTTGGTGGCGGTGTCCACGAGCGGCGCGATCGCGACCACCCGGCCTTGTAGCTTCCTGTCCTCGAGCGTGAGCTCCGCGGCCTGGCCGAGCGTGACCATCGCGGCCTGGGACACCGGGATCGGCGCGCGCAGATCGAGCTCGCGGGCATCGGTGACCTCGATGACAGGCGTCGCGTTCCCGTCGACGGGCTGCCCCGCGGGCACGAGGATGGCGGCGACCACACCGTCGATGGGAGACCGCAGCGTCGCGCGCTCGAGCTGCGAGGTCGCGGTCCCCATGCCGGCCTGCGCCTGCTGCACGGCGCTCCTGGCGGCAACGAGCGCGGCCCTCGCGTCGTCGACGTCCTGGCGCGACGTGATGCCGTCCGCGAAGAGCTTCTCCGCACGTGCCAGGCGCGTGCGCGAGTTGCCGAGCGCGGCATCGAACTGAACATGCTGCGCCCGCGCCTCGGTGAGGTGGGCCTGCAGCGGCTGCGCATCCACGTGCGCGAGCGCCTGGCCGACCTTCACCCTATCGCCCTCCGCGACGAACACCGCGCTGACACGACCCGCGACGAGCGAACCCACCTTCACGTCGTGGCCGGGGAGTGGCGAGAGCACGCCGGAAATGGAGACGCGCGCGCTGCGGTTGGAGAGCACGGTCGTGACGACGCGCACGGGTGGCCTCGGCGCCGGCTCGTCGGCCGAAGGCTGCCGACACGCGACGAACAGCACGATGCTAAGGAACAGAGAGCGCGACACCACTTGCCTCCTCGAGATCGGCGCGAGCAGACTGCGCCTTGAACAGAGCTTCCACACGGCCGAGCCGGGCGTCGAGCACCGCGCGCTCGGCCACGATGAGCGGGACGATCCCGCTCTTGCCGGCCGCGAACGCCTCGCGCGCCATCTTCTCGACCTCGAGCGCGTTCGGCACGTAGTCCTCGTCGAAGAAGCGCACGCGCACCTGCGCCGCGGAGAGCGCCGTGTACGCCGTGCGCACCTCGGCCGAGAGCAGCTGCTGCGCCGCGTCCTTCCTGAGCTCGACGAGGTGCGCCTCCGCGAGCGCATGCTCGATGGGGCCGCGGTTCAGGTTGAAGACCGGCAGATCGAAGGAGACGGTCCCGCGCGGTCCCACGCAGTAGCCGGTCGAGCCACCACACGTCACCGCATCGAGGAGCTCGATGCCGGCCTCGAAGCTGAGCGTGGGCCGCAGGTCGGCGCGCGCCGAGTCTGCCCGCAGCTTCGCGGCCCTCTGCGCATCCGCGAGTGCGCGCAGCTCCGGGTGCACGGCCGTCGCCGTGCCGATGAGCTCGTCCTGCGGCAGCACCGTGCCGAGCGCCTCGAGCGGATCCGCGAGCGGGCCGATGTCCTCGGCGCGCCGGCCGAGCTGACGCGCGAGCTCGATGCGCGCGGCCATCGCCAGCGCGCGGCGATCGTTCACGTCCTGCCCCGCGCGACTGTGCACGAGCGACGCCTGGCGCTCGTCGAGGCGGTTGCCGCTGCCGACCTCGAGCCGCTCGGCGGCCATGGTCGTCATGCGCCCGGTGAGCTGCTCCACTTCGATGGCGATCTCGACCTCGTCGTCCGCGCGCACGACGCCGTAATACGCGAGCCGCGCATCACGACGCAGACGCCAGCGCGCGGCCGTTGCCTCGGTCTCGACCTGCCGCTGGTTCGCCTCGGCCGCTCGTCGCTGCACGCCGCGCTGACCGAAGATCGGCAGGCGGAAGATCAGGCTCCCGTTGAACGCCGGCTCGGCGCGTCCGGCGCCGACGGAGACTCCCGGGTTCGGGAACATGCGAGCGGTGTGCACGCTGGCTCGCGCCACGTCGATCGTGCCCGAGGCGGCGAGCTGATCGGGACCATGCGCCTCGACGGCGTCGAGGACCTCGGCGAGGCGTAGCGGTGCCGCCGTGGCCACGCTCGTCGTCAACAACATCATGCATACCCATCCATGCATCGCGATCCGCAGGGTAGACGTGCATTTCCGCCACGCTCATGAAGCAATGATGAAGATGGAAACAGCGACGATAGGGCCGTTTTCCGGACGCCCGCTCGTTGCCACCTTGTGGCGATGAGAGCTGCTCGGCTCCTGCTCCTTCCGGCGCTCTTCTTGGCCCTTGGGCCGTCGGTACATCCGGGTGTGGTGTCCCGGAGAACGACACCGACAACCCACTGCGAACTGGCTCCAGGTCTCCGACGGCATCTACCGCGGCACCAGGCCGGATCGTGCAGCCATGGAGAAGTTCGCCGCGCTGAAGTTCAAGACGGTGCTGACGCTCGAGGACGACGACGCTGCGAAAGCTGGGAGCAGGTGGGGCTGCCTGCCACGGATCTCGAGCTCGAGCGCCGTGACCTCGGTGTCATGTTCCAGAAGATCTCGACGTTCACCACGGAGACGGTCGACGACGTGCACGCGACGCCGAACAGGACCGGCTGCACGTACAGGGTGCTGGCGCTTGCCGACAACCAGCCGCTGCTCGGGACCTACTCGAAGGAGTACGCGCCGACGATCACGCCCAGCGCGAAGTAGCCCCGCGAGTAATCGACCGGGTGGCGCGCGTACCATGGCCTGACCATGCGTCGCGTCGCACCCTGTCCGGCCGCTCCTGGCACGTTCACTGCTCTTGCGCCGCTCGTGCTCGAGGTTCGCACGTCGTGAAGGACAAGCTCGCCGGATCCTGTGGCGTTCCGACACAGGCGTTCGGTCGCACGTTCCTCGTCGCCTGGGCCGCGTTCTTCGTCATCGCCGCCCAGACGACGATGAAGGCCGTCCGCGATGCTGTCTTCCTGGCTCACTTCGGCCTCCAGGCGCTCGCCTACTCGATGCTCGGGATGGCCTTCCTCGCCTGGCTGATGGTCTCCGCGTACCACCGCATCACCGGCAGCATCGGTCGCCGGCGTGCGGTCTTCTGGCTGCAGATGCTGGCGGCGGGCTCGATGGTGCTCCTCGGCGAAGGGCTCGCGAGAGGCGTGCCCGGCATGCCGATCGTGCTCTACGTGTACGGCGGCACGATTGGCCTCATCGCCATCGCGGAGATCTGGCTGCTCGCCGACGACCTCGTGGCCGTGACGACGCACGAGGCGACACGCAGCCTCACGCTCGTAGGAACCGGCGCGATCGTCGGCGGCATCTTCGGCGGCGTCCTCACGCGTGTCTTCGCGAAGTCGTGGTCACCGCGCACGATGCTCTGCGGCGTGGCCATCGAGATGGCAGCAGCCGCCGTGCTCATGGGCATCGCCGCTCGTCGTCAGCACCACGTGAACGAAGCTGTGCCTCGCCCGCGCTTCGACGACGGGCTGCGCGTGCTCCGCGACAACCGCTACGTCCGCACGCTCGGCGTCGTCATGCTCTGCCTCACCGTCGCCATCACGACCATGGAGTGGCAGTTGAAGGGGCTCGCGCGCGCGCACTTCTCGCTGCTCCACGGCAACGAGACGACGGAGCAGTCCCTCGTCGCGTTCTTCGGCCTCTTCGGCGCGGGGGTCAGCGTGGTGTCGCTGCTGCTGCAGCTCGGCGGCACGCAGCCGCTGCTACGCCGCTTCGGCGCGTTCACGTGCATGCGCATCCTGCCGAGCTCGCTCGGCGCGGTCAGCCTCGCGCTCGTCTTTCTGGTCGTCTCGCCGATGGGTGCCCTTGCGCTCGCGTGCGCGGGTGCCGGATGGAGCGACACGCTGCGGCTCTCGCTGGACAAGGCCGCCACGGAGCTGCTCTACGTCCCGCTCGCGCACGACACGCGCGCGGCCGCGAAGCGCGTCGTCGACACCGTCGTCGATCGCCTCGGCGGCGCCATCACGGCGGGCGCATGGCTCGTCATGGTCGCGGTGTGGCACGTCGATGAGCCCGGCCGCGTCGGCTACGCGAGCGTGCTGACGCTCGTGACAGTGGTCGTGTGGCTGTTCGCGCTCACCCGCATGGGCAAGGAGCACGCCCGCCTCGAGGCCGCCGCCAGGGTCGTCGTGGTGCCTCCCCGCGTCCTGAGTGTGTGAGGCGCGATGGCACACCCGCGCGAAATGCCACAGCGCGCGGACAAATTACCTCGGGGCGGATGGCTACACTCCTCATCTCGCTGCATCCAAGCCGGAGATGAGGACTGCAGCATACCGGATGGTCCTCGTGGTCGTGCTGTCGTCTCTTCTCGGTGAAGCGAGCGCACGGGCGGACGAGTGGCACTGCCCCGCCATCGCTGGCGGCAACGAAGCCCTCGCCGATCAGGATCCCGGGGAGCGCATCAAGTACGTGCAGCGCCACCTCGACGACGACGCGCGACGCGTCCGCATCTGGGCCTGGTCGTTCGCGGCGCTCTACACCGGCCTCACGGTCGGCAACGGCGCCAAGCTCCTCGTCTCGAAGACCCACGCCGAGAAGGTCGACCAGGTCTTCGGCACGGCCGCGTCGGCGTTTGGCCTCGTCGTGCTCGCGATCATGCCCCCCTCGGTCCTGCGTGATCAGCCGAAGCTCACGAAGATCGTCAGCAGCTACAAGGACTCGGACGATCGATGCAGCGTGCTCGCGGCGGCGGAACGTATCTATCTCCGTGCAGCAAAGTCCGAGGCGTTCGGCCGCGGACCGCTGGTGCACGCGGGGAGCTTCGCCTTCAACGCCGCGCTCGGCGCGCTCCTCATCGCCGTCTGGCACCACCCGCAGAGCGCGGCCATCGTTGCGCCGGTCGGGATCGCGGGCGGCGAGATCCAGCAGGGCTTCATCTGGACGCGCACCAACGAGTCGCTGGCGAACTATCGCAGCGGCGATCTGAACGACCACTACCCGGTGCACAAGCCGCTCGCGTGGTCGCTCGTTCCCCAGTTCGGCCACGGCCGTGTCGGCGCGGCCTGGGGTTTCTCTTTCTGATGGGCCCTGGATTGCACGGAGGTAACGCATGGCTTCTTCGACTCTTCTCCTTCCCTTCATCGCCGCGATGGCGCTCGTCACGGACGCCCATGGCGTCAAGGTGCAGATGCGCACCGACGTGAAGGACATCCAGGTCGTCGCCGACGGCAGCTTCTCCGCATCACCCGACAAGGTCATCGCCGCGATGACCGACTACGAGCACGCCCGCGACTGGCAGAAGCAGCTCAGCGAGAGCAAGGTCCTCCGGCGCGACGCCCACTCCGTCGACGTCTACCAGCGCATCAAGATGCCGATCATCGCCGATCGCGACTACGTGCTGCACGTGACGTGGGGCGACGACGACAAAGGCGCGTGGATGAAGTTCAAGGCCGTCGACGGCGTCCCGGGCACGCCCGAGTGCAAGAAGTGTGTGCGCATGCCGATCCACGAGGGGAGCTGGCGCCTCGACAAGGGTGCGAACGGGACGCAGGCGCACTACGAGGTGCACATGGACCTCGGCGGCTCGCTCCCCGAGAGCATGGCGCGCAAGAACGTCGCGAAGAGCATCCCCGACTTCTTCGAAGGCCTCCGCTCGCGCACCAAGTAACGCCCCCTGGAGACGACGATGAGCAAGTTTGCATACGTGACGATGATGACCGGCGGCGACGCGTACGTGCCCGGCGTCGAGGCCCTCGGACAGTCCCTGCTGGCGACCGGCACCAAGATCCCGCGCGTCTGCATGGTCACCGCCGACGTCTCCGCCGAGGCCCGTACGCAGCTCGAAGCGCAGGGCTGGATCATGCGCGACGTCGAGCCGATCCCCGCGCCGACGACGGACGAGCTGCTCTTCAAGCGCTTCGCCTTGAGCTACGTGAAGCTGCGCGCGTTCCAGCTGACCGAGTACGAAAAGGTGGTGTTCCTCGACGCGGACACCATCGTGTTGCAGAACATCGAGGAGCTCTTCGAGCGCCCGTTCTTCGCGGCGGCGCCAGACTTCTTCATGCCCGATCGCTTCAACTCGGGCGTGATGGTGCTCGACCCGAGCGAGCAGCTCTTCGAGGAGCTGCTCGCGTCACTCGGCAAGCTGCCGACGTACGACGGTGGTGATCAGGGCGTGCTCAACTCGCACTGGCCGAAGTGGTGGGACATGGCGCCCGGGCACCGCCTGCCCGCTGCGTACAACTTCCACCACTTCATCTACGAGTTCATGCAGGTGCACGAGGGGCTGAAGAAGGCCTTCCTGCACGAGATCAAGATCGTGCACTTCACGGTGCAAAAGCCGTGGCAGAGCTTCACGCTCACCGGCGGCTCGAAGGTGTGGTGGGAGAACTTCTACCTCGCGCACCCCGAGAAGAAGTCGAAGTTCCGCGATGGCCTCCACAAGATCCAGGACGGCGTGTTCGACAAGTTCGTCGGCATGATCGAATGACGATCGAGCTGCCCTGGTGGAAGCGGACGACCGTCTACCAGATCTACCCGCGCTCCTTCTCCGACTCGAACCATGACGGGATCGGAGATCTGCAGGGGATCATCGGGCGGCTCGACTACCTCAAATGGCTCGGCCTCGAGACGCTGTGGATCTCTCCATTCTATGCGTCTCCGCAGGCCGACTTCGGCTACGACATCTCGGGACACTTCGACATTGCGCCCGAGTACGGGACGCTCGCCGACGTCGACCACCTCATCGCGGAGGTCCATGCCCGTGGCATGAAGATCGTCTTCGACATGGTGCTCAACCACACCTCGGACAAGCACCCGTGGTTCCTCGAGTCGAAGAGGTCCCGCGACAACCCCAGGCGCGACTACTACATCTGGCGCGACGGCGAGAAGCCTGGCGGCAAGGCACCTCCGAACAACTGGAAGTCGATGATCGGTGGCTCGGGCTGGCGCTACGACCGGACGACGGACCAGTGGTACTGGGCCACGTTCCTCGGCTTCCAGCCCGATCTCAACTGGCGCAACCCCGAGGTGAAGCGCGCGATGCTCGAGGTCGTGCGCCACTGGCTCGACGAGGGCGCGGACGGACTGCGGCTCGATCTGTTCAACGCGCTGTTCAAGGACGAGTCGTTCGCCGACAACCCGCGGTCGTGGCGGCCGTTCCCCTCGGAGCACAACTCCGACGGCTTCTTCCAGAAGGCGACGCACACGCAGAACCACCCGGACACGATCGAGTTCGCCAAGGAGCTGCGCGCGGTCGTCGACGAGTTCTCCGACCCACCGCGCTTCGTCGTCGGCGAGGTCTTCGGCGATGCGGCGCTCTTGCGGCAGTACTGCGGCCACGAGGACGACGGCCTGCACCTCGTCTTCCTGTTCAAGAGCCTCACCGCACACTTCTCCGCGCGTGGCTTCCGGGAGCTCGTCGCCGAGATCGAGCAGGAGTTCCCCGACCCGCTGTACCCGACGTACGTCTTCTCCAACCACGACCGTCCGCGAGCGATGAACCGCCTGCGCGACGACCCGGCACGTGCGCGTCTCCTCGCCGCGTTCCAGCTCACGGTGCGCGGCGTGCCGTTCATCTACTATGGCGAGGAGATCGGCATGTCGCATCCGTCGATCCCGAAGTGCGATGCGCAGGATCCGGTCGCGGAGAAGTACAAGCGCATCCCGAAGGCGTTCATCCCGATGCTGCTCAAGCGCGGCATCCTCATCAACCGCGACGAGGCGCGCTCGCCGATGGCGTGGGACGACGCGCACCACCACGGCTTCTGCGCGCCGCACGTCGAATCCACCTGGATGCAGTCGCACCCGCACGCAAAGACGGTGAACGTCGCGGCGCAGCGTGACGTTCACGACTCGGTGCTGAGGACCTATCGCCGCATGCTGCACCTCCGCACCACCAGCACCGCGCTGTCGGGCGGCGCGCTCGAGCTGGTCGACGCGGGCAAGAAGCATGTGCTCGCCTACCGACGCTTCGACGAGCACGAGGTCGCCTCCGTGTGGCTCAACTTCTCCGGTCGACCGCACACGGTGACGCTCGGCGATCACGCGCGCGGCCGGTTGCACTCGAGCCTTCGCGACGACGAGGCCGCTGTCGGTGCGACCTACGAGCTTGCACCGTGGGAGGCGATCGTCGTCATCGATGGAAGGTAGCTGGCGAAGATAGTTCCAGATCGTCCGCAACACCTCGCGCGCCTCCGCGATAATCACCGCGATGGCCAAAGCGAAGAGCGTCTACGTCTGTCAGAGCTGCGGCCTCAAGAGCGGCAAGTGGCTCGGTCGCTGCCCCGAGTGCGGCGAGTGGAGCTCGCTCGTCGAGGAGGTGGCCGAGGGCACGCGCCCGGCCGGTGGGCTGCGCTCCGTCGATGGTCCGCAGCCCATCACGAAGGTGAAGGCGTCCGATCGCGATCGGCTGTCGACGGGCATCAAGGAGTTCGATCGCGTCCTCGGCGGAGGGCTCGTGCCCGGGTCGCTCGTGCTGCTCGGCGGTGATCCCGGCGTCGGCAAGTCGACGCTCCTCTTGCAGGCCCTCGATGGCCTCGCACGCATCGGCCCCGTGCTCTACGTGTCCGGCGAGGAGTCCGTGGAGCAGTCGGCGCTCCGGGCGCAGCGGCTCGGCGTGAAGAGCGACGAGCTGCACGTCCTGGCGGAGACCGAGATCGAGCGCATCCTCTCCATCGCTGACGACGGAAAGCCTCGCGCGCTCGCGGTGGACTCGGTGCAGACGGTGTTCTCGTCGGCGCTCGCGTCCATCCCCGGCTCCGTTGGCCAGGTGCGCGAGGCCGCGGGTCGCCTGCTCACGTACGCCAAGACACGTGGCGTGCCGGTCATCCTCGTCGGCCACGTCACGAAGGATGGCTCCATCGCGGGCCCCAAGACGCTCGAGCACGTGGTCGACACGGTGCTCTACTTCGAGGGCGAGAAGACCTCGAGCTATCGCATCCTGCGTGCGTCGAAGAATCGCTTCGGCTCCACCAACGAGATCGGCGTGTTCGAGATGAACGCGTCGGGCCTGAAGGAGGTCGAGAACCCATCGGCGCTGTTCCTCGCCGAGCGCCCGCTACACGCGCCGGGCTCCGTCGTGGTGGCCGCGGTCGAGGGCTCGCGCACGATCCTCGTCGAGGTGCAGGCGCTCGTGGCCTCGGCGCACGGCATCCCGCGTCGGACCGCGCTCGGTGTGGATCCGATGCGCGTCGCCCTGCTCCTCGCCGTCATCGAGCGCCGCGCGGGCATCGACATCCTCGCGCAGGACGTGTTCGTGAACGTCGCCGGGGGCGTGCGGCTCGACGAGCCCGCGGCCGATCTGGCCATCGTCGGCGCGCTCTGCTCATCGGTGCGTCGCAAGGCGCTCGATCAGCACACGCTGGTCTTCGGCGAGGTCGGGCTCGCCGGCGAGGTCCGCGCGGTCGCGCAGGCCGACCTGCGCATCGCCGAGGCCGAGCGGCTCGGCTTCAGGCGCGTCGTGCTCCCCGAGGCCAACCGCGTGCGACTCCCGAAGAGCAAGCTCGAGCTCGTCGGTGTCGGGCGTGTCGATCAGGCGCTCGGGGCCTTGCTGGACTGACGCATCTGCAGCGCCATCTCGCCGGACGCGAGCCCCGCCGCGAGGTAGATCCCGGGGAGCCAGCGCGGCACCCCGATGATGTCGGGGTGCACGTAGTGGAACGTGCCCACCCACGACAGCGCGGCCTCGCACAGCGGGCCCACCAGGGCGAGCTGCAACGAGTGCCACACGAGCCACGCCGGGCGATCTTCCGCGAGCACGCGCACGACGAAGGCGCCGACCAGCACGAAGGTCGTGACGTTCGGCCGATCCCAGGGAGCGAACGAGGTGTACGCGTACGCTCCGCAGAAGAAGACGAGATCGGCGAAGAAGCGGCGCCTGGGGGCGGGCAGCCCGCGAGCGAAGCGCGCGGCGGTTCCGACCGCGGCGAGCGTCCCGATGATGAACTCGGGCCACACCCACCAGGCCTGACCCCACCACGACACCGGCGTGTACACGAGCACATCGTGGGTGGCGTGGAGGTGATCGCCGAGCACACACAGGCAGGCCCCGAAGAGCCCGAGCAGCAACCAGGTCCCCGCGCCCTTCACCATCCACCAAGAGCAACAGGAAACAGGAGCCAGACAACAGGAGCTCTCGGTGCCCGCTGTGCGGCATCTTCAAGAAGTGAGGTCGCGCAGCGACGACGACCATCGCCTGTCGCCCGTCGCCTGCCGCCCGTCGTTTTAATGCGGCTTCCCACCCAGGTCCTTCACCCGCTTGCGCGCGATGTCCGCCTCCGCCGGGTTCTTGTCGGCGACCAGGTCGAGGTAGAGGTTCCACTCGCGGATGGCATCCTCGTTGCGCTTCTCCTGCGCGTAGAGGATCCCGAGGTCGTGGTGCGCGTCGGCGAGCGTCGGCTGCTGCTCGATCGCCTTCTGGTACTCGGCGATCGACTCGGCCACCTTGCTCTCGCGACGGTAGACGGTGGCGAGGTTGAAGTGGAACTCGGCCTGGTCCTTCAGCTCGAGCGCGCGTTTGAAATACTTCTCGGCCTCGCCCATCTTGTTCGTCTGGCGGTATGCGACCCCGAGGTTCGAGAGGCTGACCGGATCCTTCGGGTCCAGCAGCACGGCGTGCTCGAGGTGCGAGATGGCCTTGTCGTACATCTTCTTCTGACGATAGAGCGCGCCGAGCGACTGCTGCGACGCGGCGTCGTTCGGGTTGATCGTCGTCGCTTCCTCGAGCTCGCGCATCGCGTCGGTCACCCTGCCGAGCCGCGCGTAGGTGTAGCCGAGGCTGGCGTGCGAGTCGGAGCTCTTCGGCTCGAGCTTCACCGCGCGCTCGAGGTGGTCGGCCGCCTGCTGCAGCTCGTTGCGCTGCTTGAAGAGGACCCCCGCCGAAAACTCGGCCGCCGCGTAGTCGGGCCGGAGCCTTATGGCCTCGAGCATCTCGGACAGCGCGAGGTCGGTCTTGCCGTCCTTCTTGTAGGAGAGGCCCTGTCGGTAGTGAACGTCGGCCTCGTCGGCAGAGGCCACGGCACCGAGGCCGAGGAAGGAAGAAGCGAGCGCGAAAACGAGCACACGTTGCATGAGGAGAAGCGTCGCATGCGGCGCTTGTCTGCACCAGATGACTGCGGTATTCGGGGCGCCCCGTCACCCGAGGAGCCCACCATGATGAAGTCCGCTCTGTCTGCCGCAGCCCTCTTCCTCTTCCTGGGTGGCGTCGCCAGCGCCCAGTTGCCCACGGAGGACGAGCTCAAGGCGACGGCCAAGACGGCGGGCACCGGTGCGCTCGAAGGCGCAGCGACGTCCGCCGCCGAGGTCGCGAAGGATCCGGCCGCCGCCAAGAAGAACATGGGCGGCGCGGCCAAGACGGTCGCGATCGGCGGCGTCAAGGGCGCAAGGACTGCGGTCACGACCAGGAAGACGGTCAAGACCACGACCACCACCACCACCGTCAAGACGTCGGTCGAGCCGACTGCGGTCACGCGGAAGCCGGTGACCCCCGCCGCGCACACCACGGTGACCCACTCGCCCCCGAACTAGATCACGGGACTGCGGCCGCCCGGGACATCAGATTCAAGGCGAAAGCGGTGAGGTCGTCCCTCAATTGAGGGACTGATCGCGGTCGGCCTCCTGCAGCGCATCGGACGCGACGTCGTACTCGCCGCCCGCGTCGGTCAGCTCCTCGAGGACGGGCGCGAGCTCGGCTGCCAGCCGGCTCGAGTCGGCCGAGCGATGCCGGAGCGCCGCGAACCGCAGCCGCTCGAGCGTCGCGACCTGGTGCTCGAGCCGCGCCACCGCTCGCTCTCGCCCCGCGAGGATCTCGGTCAGCGCCTCGCCCTGCGCGCGGACCGCCGCGATCGCCCTCTCCAGCTCCGCCTTCGTCACCGGGTCGGTCGTCTTCTCGAGCCGCGACTCGAGCAGCACGATGCGCTCGGTCAGCGACTCCGGCCGCGTGCTCGAGGCGCGGCGCTCGATGTCCAGCCACTCGCCTGCGAACCGGACCATGCGCCGGACCAGGTCGTCGGCTGCGCGGAGCATGGGCGCAGGGGCGGCGATGCCCTCGGTCCCTTGACGATGGGCGTCCGCGGCCCGGCGCAGGAGCGCGGCGACGTCCTGGTTCGCGCCATGGATCTGACCCGCGAGCGCTTCGAGTGAAGCACCGACCGGCCGTTCGGCTGCGGGCCGGTCGCCGAGCAGGCGGCCGATGGCACCGACACCAACGGCTGCGCCGAAGCAGGCGCCGGCCGCGAGCGCCGCGAGGCCGGACCCGAGCGCTGGCTCGAGCCAGCCGCTCGCGGCGAGACCGCGCTCGATCACGAGGCCTGCGAGCGCGCCAGCCGCCCCAGATGAGAGCGCGATGATCCGGTCACGCGTCTGATTGATTCCGCGCGCGAGCCCGATCCCGAAGAGCAGCGCGACGAGCGGAAGGCTCTCGTGGATCCGCAACTCGCCGAGCGCCGATCCGATAAGGCCGAGTAGAAGGAGGCCGGCACCGTCGACCACCGACCGCGGAGGCACCACCGCAGCCACCACGACGCAGAGCTGGATACCGGCCAAAAATGCAGCAAGCGGGCCAGGACCGGAAGCCAGGACGAGCAGCCGGAGGACCGAAAATGCCGATCCCGCGAGCACCGCGCGCAAAACCCAGTCGTGTAACAGCTCGTGATCACTATGGTTCATGGGCATGCTTGATCAAAACGCACGAGCGTGGTGATCGATCTACGGCAAATGCAGCTCCTCCGACCACTGGCCGGCCCCATCGTTCTGGATGGCGCCATGGGCACCGAGCTCATCGAGCGCGGGCTGCAGATCCGCGCGGACATCGCCGAGCGCTGGGTGCTCGAGCGCGCGGACGAGGTCTCGGCCATCCACCGCGCCTACGTGTCCGCTGGCGCGCAGGCGGTCCAGACCTGCACATTCGGAGCGCTTCGAACCCGTTTGGCACCTTACGGACTCCAACACCAGGTGAAGTCGATCTGCCAGACCGCAGTCTCGCTCGCTCGCGCGGCGGCCGATGGTCGTGCCGTCATCGCCAGCCTCGGCCCGACCGGTGTGGTCGTGCGCGCGGGGTCCTCGGGCCTCGCCCATCAGATCGAGGCCGAGGTGGCCGAAGCCGCCGCAGCGCTGACCGGAGCGGACGTCATCCACCTCGAGACGCAGCTGTCGCCGGAGGAGCTCGTCGCCTCGGCGGCCGGCATCCGCAGCGCGGCGCCGCACCTGCCGTTGTGGATCTCGGTCACGCTCATGACAGGCGCATCTGGCCTCGAGACCCCGCATGGGGTCTCGCTGGCTCGCATGCTGAAGGCGCTGGCCGAAGCGAAGCCGGACGCCATCGGCGTGAACTGCTCGCTCGATGCCGACCGGATCCGCGATGCGGTCGAGCGCTTGGTCGATGCCGACCTGGGCCCGGTCGTGGCCCGCCCGCAGGCGCGGGTCTCGGAGAAGTGCGCCACGGGTCGTAGCTCCGAGACCCCCACACGGTTTGCCGAGCGCGCAGCTCGGCTGTTCGACTTGGGCGCAGCAGCCGTTGGTGGCTGTTGCGGAACCAGTCCGGCCTCGATCGCGGCACTTTCCGCGCTCGTGCCGGGTCACACACGGGATCCCATGGGTCCCGCCACACAGGAGCTGACGAGATGACCCCCATTCTCGAAGCAGCACGCCTCCTCTTACTCGCCTTCCTCGGCGTCCACCCTCTCGTAGCGGATCGCGGCATGGCCACGATCTTCGGCGATCCTGGCGATCTGCTTGCCGGGGGTCACCTGTACTGCACGGGCAAGAAGCTGGAACCCGACCAGCTCGCATGCGCGCACCGCACCCTCCCGTGCGGCACCGTGCTCGTGCTGGAGAACCCGCGAACCGGGCGGTTCGCCACCTGCGAGGTGCTCGATCGCGGTCCGTTCGGCGCCATGCTCGACTCCGGCGACTGGGGCTTCAAGATCCGGCAGTCGGATCCAGGCACCTGGCGCGGCATCGTGGACCTGGCACCCGCCGTGGCCGCGGCGCTGGACCACAACGGCCGCGAGCGGATCCGCGTCTACTACAAGGCACTCCGTCCGCACGGCCATCGCACGACCCGCACCGAGTTCCGCAGGATGCTCGCCAAGCGCTGAAACTCGCGCCGACCGTCCCGACAACCTGCTAGGGTCGCCGCCGATGAAGCCGCTCCTCATCGGTATCGCTGGCGGGACCGGCTCCGGCAAGTCGACCATCGCCCGGAAGATCGCCGAGGGTCTCCCGGCGGGCTCGGTCGAGACGCTCGACCACGACAGCTACTACCGCGCGCACCCCGACCTCTCGCTCGAGGACCGCGCCCGACTCAACTACGACCACCCCGACTCGCTCGACAACGACCTGCTCGTCCAGCACCTCGAGGCGCTGCGCTCGGGCGCTGCGGCGGACGTGCCGATCTACGACTTCAAGACGCACTCGCGCGCGCCCACGACCCGGCACATCGAGCCCACGAGGATCCTCATCGTCGAGGGCATCCTGGTGTTCGTGGAGGAGCGCGTCCGCAAGCTGCTCGACGTGAAGCTGTTCGTCGACACCGACGCCGACATCCGCGTCTTCCGCCGCATCCGCCGCGACCTCGAGCAGCGGGGCCGCACGTTTCAGTCGATCCGCGAGCAGTACTATTCGAGCGTCCGACCGATGCACCTCCAGTTCGTGGAGCCGTCGAAGCGCTGGGCGGACATCATCATTCCGGAGGGCGGCGACAACCACATCGCCATCGACCTCGTGCTCGGCAAGCTGCACCACGTGCTCGGGTAGACGCGCCGTGTCCAGGGTCCGCGTGAACGGCTTCTCGATGTCGCTCGACGGGTTTTGCGCCGGGACCGATCAAGATCTCCAGAATCCGCTCGGCCGCCGCATGGGCGAGGCGTTTGGCTGGTTCTTCGGCACGCGCACGTTCAAGTCGATGCAGGGCAAGGAGGGCGGCTCGACCGACGTCGACGACCGTTACGCCGCGCGTTCGATGGATGGGTTCGGCGCGTTCATCCTCGGCCGCAATATGTTCGGGCCGATCCGCGGTCCCTGGCCGGATGAGAGCTGGAAGGGTTGGTGGGGCGCCAATCCGCCCTACCACGCACCGACCTTCGTGCTGACGCATCATCCGCGTGATCACATCGAGATGGAA
>JBDTCO010000075.1:0-23896 GCA_039923495.1 Polyangia bacterium | reverse complement strand
CGAAGCGGAGCGCGGCACGGCGGCGGCGTTCGTGTGCAAGTTCCACGGATGGACCTACGACCTCCGGGGCCGGCTCGCGCGTCCTGGCCGCGTCGGTCTACCGCACGCGCTCGAGCAGTTCATGGATGATCGTGCGCTCGGCGCTCTGCCCTGCGAGACACGCCACGGCTTCGTGTGGGTGGTGGCGACTCCGCGCGCCGCGCTCGACGTCGCCAGCGCACTGGGGCCGCTCGAACCCATCTTCGCGTCGCTCGATCTCGAGAGCCGAGAGCTCGTCAGCCGCACCACCGAGGTCCGCGCATCGAGCTGGAAGCGCATCGTCGAGGCGTATCTCGAAGCAGGCGCCACGCTGAGCCTCCCGAGCTCGCTGTTCACGTCGGACGACGAAGGCGTCTCGCACATCGCGGTGTTCCCGCGCGCGGTCGACGAGTCGGTGGTGATCCACACCAGGCTCGCGCGTCGATCGGGGACCGCGCACGGGACCGACGAGCTCCGCCTCGAGGGCCTCGACGATCCGATCCGCCTCTTCCATGAGTCGATCGACCGCGCGATCGGCATCTAGGGCATCTTCTTCTCGATGCGGTCGAGGCGCTTCTGGATCTCCGAGTAGATCGTGTCGACCTTCTCGTGCATGTTCGAGATCTGCATCTCGGCCTTGAGGTTCACGTCGTACTCGATGTCGCCGCGCACCTTGTCGCGAGCCGACTGCCGGTTCTGGCTCAGCAGCACGAACACGCTGAGGAAGATGGCCTCCAGCGACACGACGAGGGTGAGGAAGCCGAACGGGTACGGGTCGAAGCGCGTCGTCCACTCGAGCCGCGTGTTGAGCAGGATCCACGCGGCGAACACGAAGACGTGCAGGAAGAGGAACGGCAGGCTGCCAGAGAAGGCCGCGATCCAGTCGGCCATCTTCATGACCATGGAGCGCTGGTCCTGCGCCTCCTCGTTCGCGTTTCGCGTGGCGGCGTTGCGCAGCAGCGCGGCCGTCTGACGCATGCGCTTTCCCGTCGCTGCGAGGAGATCCATCGCGGCCGCGGGCTTGATGCGGAAGAGCTCGTCGAGATCGCCACGATCGATCTCGATGGCCTCGATGTCCGACACGGCTCGCGCGGTGACGGTGCGCGAGCCCTCGTCGAGCAGCGAGATCTCGCCGAAGTAATCGCCCGCGGTGGGTCGCTCGAAGAAGATGGTCTCACCCGTCTTCGTCGTCACGGTGAGCTCGACGTCGCCGCTCTTCAGCACGTACATCGAGTCACCGGGATCGCCGTAACGGAAGACGATCTGGCCGGCGAGGAACGTGACGCGATCCACACGCTCAGCCAGCACCGCGCGCTCGTCGTCGTCGAGCATCGCGAAGAGCGGGACCTCGGCGAGCATCTCGGAGTTGGTGGGCAATGGCTACCGTACGTTCCAGGTCACGATCGAGGGCTGACCCGACGCACGACCCAGCTTGCACAGCGTCGCCGTGTCGAGCCCGAGCTGCGCGCCCTGCGGCATGGGCCAGCCGAGGTAGCGCAGCGCGAGCGCGCGCAGCACGTGGCCGTGCGCGAAGAGCGCGATGTCTCCCTCGATCTTCGCTACGCGCGCCAGCAGGCGATCGAGCCGCGCGGCGATCTCACCGGGGGATTCACCGTCGGGACAGCCGTCGGTCCACAGCGACCAGTCGGGCCGCTCGGCGTGGATCTCGAGGCTCGTGAGGCCCTCGTAGCTGCCGTAGTCCCACTCGACGAGATCCGCGTCGACGATGGCCCTGTCACCGAACCCGGCGATGTCGCACGTCACGCGCGCGCGCTGGCGAGGTGAGGTGAGCACCTGCGTGAAGTGTCCCTGTGCGAGCACGGGCACGAGCGCCTCTGCCTGCTCGCGTCCGTGGGCCGTGAGCGGGAGGTCGGTGACGCCCGTGTGCTTGCCGGAGAGACTCCACTCGGTCTCGCCGTGACGGACGAGCCAGAGCCGACGTTCAGTGCTCGACATCGCCCGGTTATAGCCCAGACGATGTCGGTAAAGCTCAGTCGTTCTGAACGCGGTGGCCGCCGAACGAGAGCGAGCCGAGGTCGTCGCTCTCGGCGATCATGAGCATGCCGCCCGCGAGATGATCGTAGGCGTAGAAGTGACCGACGATGGTGTCGGTGGTACCGCCCATGGTGCGCGTGATCGCGCGCTCGGTGCCGATCGGCGGGCGACGCGCGGTGAACGAGGTGCCACGCGTGACCGAGCCATCCCTGGCGACGAGCAGCGTGTGCCAGCTCGCGGGGATCTCGATGCGGTACGGTGAGTTGTCGACCGCGCGCACGCGGTCGTAGAGCGCCTGGTACGTGTAGTCGCTGATCCACTGATTCTGGCAGTAGCTCATCATGTCGCGCGAGATGCCGCTCGGATCGAGGAGGGTCTTCGTCGCATCGTTGTAGCCCCAGCTGCCGAGCTCGGCGAGCGTGTACGGATAGTTCGGATCCGGGTCCGGGGTCATGCACGGCGCGTGCTGCCTGCCGTGCGCGTGACCGACCTCGTGAACGAACGTGATGTCGCTCTCGGCCTCCATGTCGGGGTAGGCGACGCCGAGGCTGGCGCGCATCGTGTCGTCCATCGGATCGGCGGCGAGTGGCGAGAGGCCGAGCACGCAGCCCTGCGCGCAGTACGCGCTGAAGCTCGCCTGCGGGGCGAAGAGTCCATAATAGTAGACCGTCGGTGCGACGCCGTCCTGCGCGCGCTTCTGGATGATCGCGCTGAGCAGGCGATCCCAGCCCGAGCCGTTGGCGCTGACCGGCCGCGTCCACGAGATCGGATCGCCGACGGTGATCTGCACGTCGGTGACCGGATAGAGCTGCATCATCTTGTCGCGGAAGCGCGCGATCTGCGCGTCGCTCGTGTCGGGCAGGCGGCTCGAGCCATCGGCCTCGTACGAGATCGGGATGATCGTGAGCGTGATGTTGCCGGTGACGTTCGCGGCGATCGGCGCCTCGCCCGTGGCCGGGTAGCGCGCGGCCTTCGATTCACCGCGGCTCGCGAGCTTCTTGGCGGTCTCGTGCAGCGAGATGGACCAGGTGAGATCAGTCGAGATCGTCTCGGCGGGCAGATCGAAGTTGATGGAGCTCGTGAGGTCGGCCTGCGTCGACGTACCGAGCGGCGACACGGTCTGCTCCATCGCCGGCAGCGCCTTGCCAGCCTGCGTGAGCTCGAGGCGCGCGACGATGGGGTGCGAGACCCACGAGTCCTCCGCTGTCACGAGGACGCGGAGGAGGCCCGCGCGGCCGGCGACGATCGGGACCCTGCCGTCGGGAGCCGCGGCACCATCGACGACGAGCGGAGCCTCGAGCCCCTGGAAGAGCGACACGGCCGTGACGCCGAGCCCGGTGACCAGCGGGTCGCTGGAGCTGCCCGAGCGGTGCGACGAGCAGGCCGCGAGCAGAGCGGCCAGTGCGATGACACGAGGTTTCATGACGGGCGCGCGTGCAAGATTACCGCCACGACACAAACGGCTCTTATCCATGAGCTGCACCCGCCTGGCAGCTCGACCTGCCAGGCGGAAAACACCGATGCCGGGGCATCTGACGACGGCGAGTCGGCTGGCCACCGTTCGCGGCCGTCGCAACTTTTGATTCGTGGAGCCGGTGAGGAAGTGTGGATCCGGAGCAAGGCGCCGTTCTGCCAGAACCGAGACGAACGGCAGGATAGATCGTTGCGAGCCGTGGGCCGTTACACTCTCGGCCATGTCACCCGCCCGCCGTCGCCTGTGGTCCCTCTCCGCCCTGTCGCTCCTGCTCGCGTGCGCGAACCAGGGGAGCGCGGGCGGAGGTAACGCGCCTGTCGAGAAGAAGCCCGCACCGCAGCCGACCGTGACGATGCCGAAGCTGCCCGAGGTCGACAAGCTCGTCGCGGACCAGAAGCTCGCCGAGGCCGTGAAGAAGCTCGATGCGCTCATCGCGTCCGAGAAGAACGACGACCGGCTGGGCTACGAGCTCATCCTGCGCACGCAGCTCGAGGTCGCGCTCGGCCAGTTCGAGACCGCGGTGGCGAGGCTGCGCGCCGCGACGTGGCCAAAGGCGCCCGTGCCGAGCATCGCCGTCGAGCTGTACTACGCGAGCGCGCTCACGACGTACGTGCGGAGCTACGGCTGGCAGATCGGGCAGCGCGAGAAGATCGAGCACAAGGCGGGGACGCCGCTCGATCTCAAGACGATGACGAAGGACGAGCTCGTCGCCGAGGCCGCGCATGCGTATGCCCGCGTGTGGGCGAGTCGCGAGGAGGTCGGCACGTGGCAACTCGGCGTCATGGCCGTGTATCTCACGCCGAACACGTACCCCGAGAACATCCGCGGCACGCTGCGCGATGCGATCACGTACCTCGCGGTCGAGCACTTCGCGGACAGCGCGCTGTGGTCCGCCGAGCAGTCGAACGACGCCCACCACGTGACGCTCGATCGCATGCTCGGCGCCGTGAAAGACGTGCCGCTCGACGGCGACGCGCACCCGATCGAGAAGGTCGTCGCGGCGCTCGACGATCTCGAGCGCTTCCACGTGAAGGCCGGTCGCCCGGAGGCCGCGCTCGAGGCGCGGCTCGAGCGCCTGCGTCGCCTGTACGCGCAGTACACGGAGAAGGCCGAGCACGCTCGCCTCGAGAGCGCGCTGACCGAGCGGCTCGTCTCCGAGCGGCAGCGTCCGTGGTGGGGCGTCGGTCGCGCGCTCCTCGCGGGCTGGATCGAGGCGCGCGGGGATCGCGTGCGCGCGCACACGATGGCCGTCGAGTGTCGCGATGCGTTCCCGAAGACGATCGGCGCGAGCCAGTGCCAGCACGTCGTGGAGACGCTCGAGCAGCCCACGCTGGCGGTCGCCGCCATGCGCATCGACGGCGTGAAGCGACCGTCGATCGTCGTGAACGCGCGCAACCTTCCGCGCGTCTACTTCCGTGCGTACCCGGCCGATCCGATCCTGAACCTCGGCAAGCCACGCGACTACGACCTGTTCCTCGGCGCGCGTGAGGTCGACGAGCTGCGCAAGCGCAAACCGGCGGCGAGCTGGTCCGTGACGCTGCCCGCGACCCCCGACTTCTACGCGCACTCGACGCTGGTGACGCCGCCTGTCGGCAAGGGCTTCTGGGTCTTCGTCGCATCGGCGCGCGACGACTTCGCGCAGGGCGACAACCAGCTGCACGCCCTCCAGGTCTCGATCTCCGACCTCGTGCTCGTGCGCCAGGAGCAGGCACGCGGCGAGCCGGACCTGCGCGTGCTCGACGGCCGCAACGGCAAGCCCGTCGAGGGCGCGGACATCGAGGTGTGGGCGCTCGAATGGAACAAGGGCCATCACAAAACGGCAACGCTGCACACCGATCGTGAAGGACACGCGAAGCTCGTGTCTGCACCGGGGTCGTACTTTCTCATCGTGCGGCGCGGCAGCGAGCTGAGCTTCGACCCCGAGGTCGCGTACCAGCGCGACCACGGCACCGACTCGGTGCATGGCGGCACGCTGGTCTACACCGACCGCAGCGTGTACCGACCGGGTCAGTCCATCGCGTGGAAGATCGTCGCGTACTCCGGACGTCGCGAGCAGGGCAAGTTCCAGGTGACGCCGGATCAGAGCGTCACGGTCACGCTGCACGACGCGAACGGCCAGGAGGTGCAAAAGGTGGTCGTGAAGACGTCCGCCTACGGCTCCGCCGATGGTCGCTTCACGATCCCGACGGGTCGGCTCCTCGGCGGGTGGCGCATCTCCACGTCGATCCCGGGTGGCCAGAGCATCCGCGTCGAGGAGTACAAGCGGCCGACGTTCGAGGTGAGCCTCAAGCCGCCGGCGACGCCGCTCTCGCTCAACCACCCGGCGAAGCTCAAGGGCGAGGCGCGCTACTACTTCGGGCTGCCCGTGACGAGCGGCACCGCGACGTACGTCGTCACACGCGAGCCCGTCTATCCGTACTGGTGGGGCTGGTACTACTTCGGCGGTCAGCAGCAGGCGCAGACCGTCGCGCGCGGCAAGAGCAAGCTCGGCGCCGACGGCACGTTCGACGTCGCGTTCGCGCCCGATGCTGCGGTGAGCGCAGACCATGCGGTGAGCTATCGATACGCGATCTCGGCGGACGTCACCGACGATGGCGGCGAGACGCGCACGGCGCAGCGCAGCTACCGCCTCGGGTTCTCGATGGTGGAGGCGACGCTGTCGTCGACGCACGGCTTCGTCACGGCCGGCAAGACCGACACGCTCTTGCTGCGTCGCGCCGATCTCGATGGTACGCCACGCGCCGGCAAGGGCTCGTACAAGGTGCTGCGCCTGCGTCAGCCGCAGAATGCGCTGCTGCCCGCGGAGCTCCCGGCGGCGCGCGCGACGAACGAGTTCCAGAAGCACCTCGGCGACGACGATCGTCGCGCGCGCTTCGACCAGACGTACGATCCGACGCGCGTCATCGCGAGCTGGAAGGACGGCGAGGAGGTCGCGCATGGCGACGTGACGACGAAGCCCGATGGCACGGGTAGCATCGAGCTCCCCGCGCTCCACGGCGGCGCGTACCGCGTGCGCTACGAGACGTACGACGACGCAAAGCAGAAGAGCGCGACGTTCCTGGATGTGCTCGTCGCCGGTGACAGGGCGCTGCCGCTGCCGGCGCTGCTCGTGCTGGACAACCGGGTCGCCCACGTCGGCGACACGATGCGTCTCCTCGTGCAGAGCGGCCTTGCCGACGAGCCCGTGCTGCTCGAGACGCTCCGCGCGGGAGACATCATCGAGCGGCGCTGGCTCACGTCACCGCACGAGATCATCGAGCGCAAGCTCACCGAGGCCGATCGGGGCGGGCTCGCGTTCTCGCTGGTGTGCGTGCGCGATCACCAGAGCATCGAGCGCACCGAGCAGCTCTCCGTGCCGTGGGACAACCAGAGTCTCAAGCTCGCGTTCTCGACCTTCCGCGACACGATGCGGCCCGGTGCGCACGAGACGTTCCGCGTGACGGTGAAGGGCCAGGGCAAGAACGCCGCGGTGCTCTCGGGTGGCGCGGAGCTGCTGGCGTACATGTACGACCGCTCGCTCGATCTCTTCGCGCCTCACAACGTGCCGCAGCCGCTGTCGCTGTTCCCGGATCGCACGTACGTCGCCACCCCGCGGACGGCGCTCGGACCCGCGCACGAGACGTACCTTCCGAGCAATGGCTTTCGCGGCGTGACGTCGGGGATCCAGCCCACGCCGGATCAGCTGCACTTCATCGATGGCTACGGCATCGGCGGCATGGGCATGCGCGGCTATGGCTTCGGCGGCGGCGGCCATGCGCGCGCGGAGTCCTTCGCGATGGCCGCACCGGCGCCGAGTGTGCAAGGCGATGCGATGAACGACAAGGACGAGGAGAAGGCGAAAGAGAAGCCTCGGGTGGTGGTGACGCGGAACGGCGTCGCGCCGGGCGAACCGTCAGCAAAGCCCGACGCCCCGGCGCAGGCAGCACCCGCCGGCGACGCGCCGCTGCGCAGCAACTTCGCGGAGACCGCGTTCTGGAAGCCGATGCTGGTGCTCGACAGCAAGGGTGAAGCGAGCTTCGACTTCGTCGTGCCCGACTCCGTGACCTCGTGGAACGTGTGGGTGCACGCGGTGAC
Organism: Polyangia bacterium; assembly: GCA_039923495.1. Classification (GTDB taxonomy): domain Bacteria; phylum Myxococcota_A; class Polyangia; order Palsa-1104; family Palsa-1104; genus JBDTCO01. The sequence goes on along the minus strand of JBDTCO010000075.1, from coordinate 16,335 downwards.
GAAGGACCTGCGCTCGGGCTCGATCATGCAGCAGACGCGCAGCGTGAAGGACCTCATGGTGCGTCCATACCTGCCGCGCTTCCTGCGCGAGGGCGACAAGGCCGCGCTCGAGATGGTCGTCAACAACGCCGGCAAGACGAAGCTCGAGGGCACGCTTTCGTTCGACATCCAGGACCCGGCGACGCAGAAGAGCCGTCGCGACGAGTTCGGCGTGACCGACGCGACGCGGCCGTTCTCCGTCGAGCCGGGCAAGAGCGCGCACGTCGCATTCCTGGTCACCGCGCCGAAGAAGATCGACACGTACGCGTTCGTGGTTCGCGCAACCGCGAAGGTCGGACAGGACCAGCTCTCCGATGGCGAGCTCCGCCCCGTGCCGGTGCTGCCCTCGCGCCTGCACCTCACGCAGTCGCGCTTCGTCACGCTGCACGACGCCGATCGTCGCGAGATGAAGTTCGCCGATCTGGCGAAGAACGATGATCCGTCGCGCGTCAACGAGCAGATGGTCGTCACGCTCGACGCACAGCTCTTCTACACGGTGCTGCGCGCCCTGCCCTACCTCATCGACTACCCCTACGAGTGCGCGGAGCAGACGCTCAACCGCTTCGTGTCGACGGGCATCGTGTCGTCGCTGTTCGCGCAGTATCCGGCGGTGGCGAAGATGGCCGACCAGATGTCGAAGCGCACGACGCAGCTCCAGCCGTGGGACGCGGGCGACGCGAACCGCAAGATGCAGCTCGAGGAGGCGCCGTTCCTCGCCGAGGCCAACGGCTCCATGGGCGCGACGGATCCGCTGATCAACGCGCTCGATCGTCGCATCGCGCTCGCCAACCGCGACAGCGCGCTCGATCGGCTGCGCAAGATGCAGACGGCCGTCGGCGCGTTTCCGTGGTTTCCCGGCGGCCCGCCGTCGCCCTTCATGACGCTCTACATCCTGCAGGGCTTCGCGCGCGCGGCCGAGTTCAAGGTCGAGGTGCCGAAGGCGATGGTGCAGCGCGGCTGGCAGTACATGGCCGCTCACTTTCGTACCGAGTACGCGCACCAGATGATGAAGAACGACTGCTGCTGGGAGTTCCTCACGATGCTCAACTACGTCGCGGGCTCGTACCCCGACGAGAGCTGGACCGCAGGTGGCCTCACCGCCGTCGAGCGCAAGCAGATCCTCGACTTCACGTTCCGTCACTGGCGCGACACCTCGCCGCGCGTGAAGGGGCTGCTCGCGCTCACGCTCTTCCGCATGGGTCGCAAGGACGACGCGAAGAAGGTCTTCGCGAGCGTCATGGACTCGGCGAAGGTGACGCAGGATCGCGGCACGTACTGGGCGCCCGAGGACGCGAGCTGGCTCTGGTACAACGACACCACCGAGTCCGAGGCGTTCGCGCTGCGCGTGCTGATGGAGATCGATCCGCACAACCCGAAGAAGGACGGCCTCGTGCTGTGGCTGCTCCTCGACAAGAAGCTCAACCAGTGGAAGTCGACGCGCGCCACCGCCGAGGTCCTCTACTCGCTCGCGAAGTACATGACCGCCGACGGCTCGCTCGGCGTGACCGAGGCCGCGACGGTGAGCGTGGGCGGGAGGCAGCAGACGTACACGTTCGAGCCCGATCACTACGTCGGAAAGGTGCAGATGATCATCCCCGGAAACGAGGTCGGGCCGAAGAGCGCCGACGTCGTCGTCGAGAAGAAGACGAAGGGCACGATGTTCGCGTCGGCCACGTGGAGCTTCGCGACGGACAGGCTCCCGACCGAGGGCTCGGGGGACTTCTTCCACTGCAAGCGCACGTACTTCCGTCGCGAGAACGACGGCCACGGCTTCGTGCTGAAGCCGCTCGCCGACGGCGCGAAGCTCTCCGTCGGAGACGAGCTCGAGGTGCAGCTCGACATCGAGAGCAAGCACGACGCCGAGTACGTGCACCTCCGCGATCCGCGCGGCGCGGGCATGGAGCCGGTGTCGACGCGCTCGCACTGGGGCTACGACCTCGGCCTCTCGTACTACGAGGAGGTCCGCGACTCCGGCGAGAACTTCTTCTTCGAGCGGCTCCCGACGGGGGCGTACACGTTCAAGTACCGCGTGCGCGCGGCCACCGCCGGCACGTTCCGCGTCGGCCCCGCGACGCTGCAGTCGATGTACGCCCCCGAGTTCAACGCGTACTCGGCGGGGCACATCCTCGAAGTGGGCGGTGCGGCTGCCAACTGAGGAGAACAGCGTTCCTCAGTCCTGTTCCACGCCGTCGGGCTGGTCGTTCAGGTCAGCCACGTCCGAGAGATCGACTCCGGCGTCCGATGGCTCGGGGCACACTGCGTGGGTGTACGGAACCGACGTGCACGACCACATCGAATCCGTGCAGGCGCACGTCCACTTCAGCTCCGGGCCGTATCCCGGCGCGTCGGGACACATCTCACCGATGGTGAAGACGATGCAAGTCGGAGCCTTTGCGCAGGATCCGGAGGGCAAGGCAGACGCTGAAATGGGAGCTCCAGCTGGGGACACCCTGCACAGCGCCTGTGTCGAGGTTCCGCCACCGCACGCGCCCAGGATCGATAGCGCACCAACGAACACGTGCTTGGGCGAGATCACCATCATATCAGTGTCGCTTGAGCCGCCATCGCAGACAACTCCGGTAGCCGAGTCCCGTCACCTGCTCCGAACGCCTCCGCCGCAGAGCTCGGCCGCTGCAGCGCTCGCACCGATCGATGCGGGCTATAGTCGCGCCATGCGAATCGCGCTGCCCCTCTGCTTCGCCCTGTCGCTGCTCGGCTGCAAGAAGGCGCCACCGCCCGCGGTGGTCGCGCTGCCTGTCGCCGCGCCCGATCCCGCACCGAGCGATGAACCTCCGACGCCGGAGCGACTGCCGCCGAAGGGCCGCAACTTCGACTTCTCGCAGCCCGCGGCCAACACGCTGAACGGCGATCCCGACGGCCCCAAGCAGACCGACTTCGACAACGTGCAGGCCGACGGGCAGCGCAAGGTGCAGGCGTGCCTCGATGCGATCCCCGCGAACGTCGCGCTCCCGAACGACTCCGCGCGCGTGGTCATCAAGCTCACGGTCGCCAACGATGGCAAGCCCAAGGACGTGACCGTGACCTCCGAGATCCCGGCCGATGCGATGGCCTGCGCGAAGAGCTCCATCGAGGGGCTCGTATTCCCGCCGTTCAAGGGCTCGACCGTGACCACGAGCTTCTCGCTCGCCTACCACCGCGCCGCCGCGCCCGCGCCGGCACCGGTCAAGTGAACGTCCTACGGCCGCTGCGCTTCTACCTGGGCATGGCCGTCGGGCTCCTCGTTCCCTGGATGGCGAGCCAGATGAGTATGGGCGGCTCCCACGTCGTCGCCCGCGGCCTCTTCGAGTGGACGGCCTACGGCCTCTGTGCCACGGGGCTCGTGTGGTTCGGGGCGTCGAGGTGGGTTGCGCTCCCCGTCGTCACGGGCGAGGTCTGCCTCCTCGCGCTGTGGCTCTGCTGGCCGGCGGCAGTGCACGACCGGGCCGCGTTCGCGACGCCGGGCATCTCCGCCGTGCGCGTCGAGACCGGCGCGCTCATCCTCCTCGTGTCGGTCATCGTCGCCAACGCATCGGCGTGGCTGACTCACCGCCGCCTCGCCCGGGGTACCGCGGTGGGTCCACGGACACCAGAGGGGGTGCTTTGACCGCTTTTTCCACAGATAAATCCCAGTGAAATCATAATCTCACTCTGGCAAGGGGCTTGCTCCACTCGCGCGCGTGCGTAGAGCCCTGCTGCTGCTGATCGCCCTGTGGACCTCGCCCGTCGGTGCGAAGCCGTTCTTCGCGGCGAGGGCCACGCCGGCCGTGCACGCGACGCCGGTCCACGAGCAGCACCTCGCTCCGATCGTGCTGTCCTCGGTTCGCGGCTTCTACGCCACGCCGACGCCGGTGCCGCAGGTGCGGAAGGGGCGACCCCGCGCCCCGAGGTTCGATGACGCTCGCCGCGCACTCCTCCAGCCCGCGCACGAGACGATGGACCTCCACTCCATCATCAAGCCGCCACCGACCAGCTATGCGCTCGACAACTCGATCCATACGATTTTGCGCGAGCGTCCCGGCATGGGCATCCCGAGCACGCGTCCGCGTGCGATCGCCCGGCTCCTCGATCTCGACGCCAACCACAAGCTGCTGTCAGCGGAGGAGTGGGAGACCGTGCGGCTCAACTACGCGCGGTCTGCCGAGCACGCCCACGAGAACGCGGCCGAGCGGCTGAGCTTCCATGCGCAGGACGTCTACGCCAACGATCACACGGTGGCCATGATCGAGCAGCGCGCGCTCGGTCGCCTCGCGAAGAAGCTCGCCTCTGCGCTCGAGCACGAGAAGCCGGCTCCCGAGCGTCTCGCCGAGATCGCCGAGACGCTGTCGACGGAGCACCCGTACCTCGCGAACCCGTGGAAGGTGGAGATGCTGATCGCCGACATGCGCCGCGTGTTTCCGACGCTCGGCGCGTGGGACTTCCGCACGCACACCGATGGCAAGGCGTACCGCGCACCGCACGTGCTGCCGCCATCGACGCAGTCCGCGATCTCGCAGATCGGCTACGCCGCGCTCGCCGACAGCGCGGTGGTCATGACGAGCCACATGTACCGCGACGCGATCGTCATGGCCGATGCGCTCACGGCGCTCGGCGCCGATCCGAAGGCGATGCGCTTCGTCGCCACGCCATATCCGTTCGACGACCGCGTGAAGGTGGCGCTCCGTGGCCGCGGCATCGTCACGGAGTCGGCGCCGTACGACAAGGAGAAGACCCGCGCGCACGTCGTCGATGCGATCAGGGCCGCGCTCGACTCCGAGAAGAACGGTCCGATCCTCGTGCTCGACGATGGGGGCCTCGCGACCGAGGTCATCGCCAAGGAGTTCCCGTTGCAGCTCCATCGCTTCCGGATCGTCGAGGTCACGAAGGCGGGCGAGCGCATCGGCAAGACGCTGCTGCCCGACCTCGCGCGTGACGTCGAGATGCAGACGGGTCGGCTCGACGCCAAGGATCTGGAGGCGTTCCACCAGCGCTATCTCGAGGCCCACAGCTGGGATCCCACGAGCAAGACCGTCGCCGAGCAGACGTGGCAGAAGCGCCAGGCGCGCGGCTCGACCATGCACCCCGAGGGCCGCTACGAGCGCGCGCTCAGCTCGTCCTTCGGCTTCGCGTATTACACGTACTCGAACACGGCCTACAAGCGCGACGTCATGACTCCCCTCTACACCGAGCAGGTGAACCGCTCGCTGTTCGACGCGATCGAGCGCGAGGGCAAGAAGCCCGCGAACCAGCGCGTGACCGTGATCGGCGGCGGCGCGATGGGCCTCGCGGCTGCAAAGGAGCTCCGTGCCTCCGGGCACGAGGTCACGTTCGTCGAGCCGGAGTCGACGCGCGTATCGCTCCTCCAGCAGGAAGGCTTCACCGTCGAGCCGCTGCGCAGCGCGCTCAAGGGTCGCTCGATCATCCTCGAGATGTCGGGCATGAAGAATGTGCTCGGCCTCAACGAGGTCTTCGCGATCGACGATGGTGCCTTCGTCGTGCACGGCTCGTCGAAGGACAACCCGTTCGACATGAAGTCCATCTCGGCGATGGCGACCGAGAAGATCGCATGGCCCGAGCACAACGGTCAGCGCTCCGCGACGTACAAGTTCTCCGCCGCCGGTCGCACGAAGGAGCTCCACTTCCTCGGCGACGGGTTCACCATCAGCCACGGTGGCAAGACGCAGAACGTGCCGCTCGATCAGTTCGTCCCCGAGCTCGATGCGCTCCTCAACATCGGCGTCCACGCGGTGCAGGCCAAGGCGGAGGTCACCCGCTACCCGTTCTACACAGCGACCGACGCCATGATGCGCCCCGCGGCACCATGAAGTCGCACGGCGGACCGATGGTCCACGACGCCGGGCCCGATGCCATGGAACGTGCGCCCTGCGGCGACGCTATCATTTTGTGCAGCACTGTGCGTATGGTGCGCGCCTCGTGGAATCAGAATCAGAAACAGTAACGTCGTCTCAATTCGCAGCACTCGACGCACACCCGACCATCGTCCGCGCACTGACGGCCAAGGGCTACCTCGTCCCGACGCCCGTGCAGGCGGCCGTGCTGGCTTCGCCGGACAGCGACCTGCTCGTCACCGCGCAGACCGGCTCCGGCAAGACGGTGGCGTTCGGCCTCATCGTCGCCAAGCAGCTCCTCGGCGACGCCGACAAGATCACGCCGGCGAAGATGCCGCGCGCGCTCGTCATCACGCCGACGCGCGAGCTCGCCGCGCAGGTCCAGCGCGAGCTCGAGTGGCTCTTCGCCTCGACCGGCGCGCGCGTCGCGTCGTTCACCGGTGGCACCGACCTGCGCGGCGACTCGCGCACGCTGAGCCGCGGTGTCGACATCGCCGTCGGGACGCCGGGCCGCCTCGTCGATCTCGTCGAGCGCAAGAGCCTCGACCTGTCCGGCGTGACGACGGTCGTCCTCGACGAGGCCGACGAGATGCTCGACATGGGCTTCCGCGACGCCATCGAGACCATCCTCGGCTCCGCGCCGGCGGGGCGTCGCACGCTGCTCTTCTCGGCCACGCTGCCGTCGGAGATCCGCTCGCTCGCGAAGAAGTATCAGAAGCACGCGGTGCCGATCGACGCACGCTCCGCAGTGGTCGGCGCGCACGACGACATCACCTATTCCGCGCACCTCTGCGCCAGCGGTCAGCGCACGCGTGCGCTGGTGAACGTGCTGCGCATGGCCGAGGACGAGCGCACGCTCGTGTTCTGCCGCACACGTGACGATGTCGGCGAGCTGCACCGCGAGCTCGCCTCGCGCGGCTTCCTCGCCGCTGCCATCTCCGGTGATCGCGCGCAGTCCGAGCGTGATCGCGCGCTCGAGACGATGCGCCAGGGTCGCGTCCGCGTCCTCGTCGCCACCAACGTCGCCGCGCGTGGCCTCGATCTGCCCGAGCTCTCGCTCGTCGTGCACGCCGCGCTGCCCGAGAACGTGGAGGCGCTCACGCACCGCTCGGGTCGCACCGGCCGCGCGGGCAAGAAGGGGCGCAGCCTGTTCCTCGTCGAGATGGGCGAGCGCCGCAAGGCCGAGCGTCTCTTCCACGCCGCGAAGCTGCCGATCACGTTCACCGCACCGCCGTCGCTGGAGGATGTCGCCAAGCACGAGCGCGACGCGCTCCGCGAAGAGGTGTCGGAGAAGATGAGCGAGCCGATCGGCGACGCCGCGCTCGAGCTCGCCGAGGGGCTGCTCGCGGATCACGACGCACGCCAGCTCGTCGGCGCGCTGCTCGATCGCATGCTCGCGTCACGTCCGGCGGGCGAGAAGCTCAACGCGGTGGTGCTCGGCCCGGCTGCCAAGCCGAAGGACATGAAGCCGCTCGACGGCGACTACGTCCTTTTCGAGGTCAACCTCGGCGCGAAGGACCAGGCCACGCCCACGTGGATCCTGCCGCTCGTCTGCAAGCGCGGCGCGATCACGCGTCGTGAGATCGGCGCCATCCGCGTCACACGCGACAAGACCTTCGTCGAGATCTCCGGCGCCGCGGCCACCGAGTTCGCCGCGTCCGCTGCCGAGCGTGATCCGCGTGCACCAACCGTCACCATCACGAGGTCCGAGGGCTCGATGCCTGCGCGCACCTACGGCGACGCGAGCAAGGGTGGCAAGCCCACAGGCCCCCGCCGCACCGACGGTCCGCCACGCCCGATGCCCGCACGTCTTCGCGCCGATGCGTCCGCGCACCCCAATGCGCCGTACCCTTCGGCGGCGCCTCGCGCGACGTCGTCCGATGCCAAGCCGTACGTGAAAGCCTACTCGTCCGACAAGCCGGCGTACTCCAAGCCGTCGTACTCGTCGGACAAGCCGTCCTTCACGCGTCCCCCCTCCGCGCGTCCCGCGTCCGGCGGCTACGGCGGGGGCGCGCCCAAGAAGACGTTCGGCGCACGGCCCGCGTCCGGCGGCTACGGCGGCGGCGGACCGAAGAAGCCGTACACCGGCGGAGACTCACCGGTGCGCAAGCCCAAGCGCTGAGCCCGACCGCGGATCGACGACCGGTTCGTCCGCTCCGATCCGCATCGCTGCCGCCTCCGCGCAGGGGGGCCGCGCCACGGCCACGCTCACGTCAGTCGCGCACGGCACGCACGGCTGCGTAGATCGCCTCATGCGTCGCGGGCGACGCCAGCTCGACGAGCTTCGTGTGGTTCGTGCCGAACGCGGCGATCGCGTCGCGGATGGCCTCGCGCACCGAGATCGCGAGCATGAGCGGCGGCTCACCGACCGCCTTCGAGCCGTGGATGGTGTTCTGCGTCGCCGCCTCGGGGAGCATCGTCACGCGGAAGTCGACCGGCGTGTCCGACAGGGATGGGATCTGGTACGTCGACGCCGAGTGCGTGAGCAGGCGACCGCTCGCATCCCAGCGCAGCTCCTCGCCGGTGAGCCAGCCCATGCCCTGCACGAAGCCGCCCTCGATCTGGCCGCGATCGACGGCGGGGTTGAGCGAGTCGCCCACGTCGTGGAGCACATCGACGCGTCGCACCCGCTTCATGCCGGAGTGTCCGTCGACCTCGACCTCCGCGACGGCGACACCGCACGCGAAGTAGTGGAACGGCTTGCCCTGGCCGCGAGCCTTGTCGTAGTGGACACCGGGCGTGCGGTAAAAGCCGGTCGCCGACATCGACACCTGGTCGTAGTGCGCGCGCGTGCAGATCTCGTGGTAGCCGACGCGCTTGTTGGGCGCGGTCGTGGACCACAGCTCGCTGCCTTCTCCTCGCAGGGTCGTGAGATCGGCTTGGACGCCGCGCTCGACGAGGAGCTTCACGGCGAGCGGCCACAGCCTCGACTTGAGCTGCTCGCACGCGTGCTTCACGGCCATGCCATTCAGGTCCGCGCCGGCCGACGCCGCGGTCGCCGATGTGTTCGGCACCTTGTCGGTCTGCGTCTTCATCACGCGCACCGACGACGCCGATAGGCACAGCTCGCGCATCGTGATGCCGAGGATCTTCGTGTAGAGCCCCTGGCCCATCTCCGTGCCGCCGTGGTTCACCTGGCACGTGCCGTCGGTGTAAAAGACGATGAGCGCACCGGCCTGGTTGAGGAAGCTCGCGGTGAACGAGATCCCGAACTTCACCGGCGTCATCGCGATGCCGCGCTTGCAGTGGGCGTGCTCCTCGTTCCACGCATCGAGCTCGCGACGGCGCGCCACGAGCTCCGAGCTCTTGCGCAGCGACAGCCACATCTGCTCGAGACGGTTGTCGCCGATGGGCTGACCGTAGTGCGTCGTGTTCGTCTCGCCGGTGCCGCGATACAGGTTGCGCTCGCGCACCACCTCCGGGCGCAGGCCGAGCGTGCGCGCGACGCGGTCCATCACCTCTTCCGTGACGAGCATGCCCTGCGGTCCGCCGAAGCCCCGGAACGCCGTGTTCGACACGCGGTTCGTCTTGGCGACGCGACCGACCACGTCGAGCGCGGGCAGGTAGTACGCGTTGTCGATGTGGAACAGCGCGCGGTCGAGGATCGACTCGGAGAGATCGAGCGCCCAGCCGCCATCGGAGACGAGCTCGGCGGAGAGACCGCGGATGCGTCCGTCGTCGTCGAAGCCGACCTCGAACGTCGTCGCGAACGGATGGCGCTTGCCCGTGAGCACCATGTCGAGATCACGATCGAGCTGCACGCGCACGGGCCTGCCGGTCTTCCACGCCGCCACGGCTGCGAGGCCCGCCCACGTGTTGCCCTGCGTCTCCTTGCCACCGAAGCCACCGCCCATGCGCGGGCTCTGCACCGTCACCTTGTTGCGCGAGAGGTGCAGGAGGTGCGCGACGATGACCTGGATCTCCGACGGGTGCTGCGTGGAGCTCACGACCGTCATGTCACCGTCGTCGCCACGCTCGGCGTAGGCCGCCTGCGTCTCGAGGTAGAAGTGCTCCTGCCCGCCCATCGAGAGCGTGCCGGTGAGGCGGTGCTGGCTCTCATGAATGGCCCGCTTCGCATCGCCTCGACGGATGTGGTGCGGCTCCGTGTGGTAGCTGCTCTGCAGGATGGCTTGCTCGACGTCGAGCACCGCGGGCAGGGACTCGTACGCGACCTCGACGAGTGCCGCCGCCTTGCGACACACCTCGTACGAGTCGCCGACGACGATCGCGACGAGCTGACCGTGGAAGTAGATGTCGTCGACTGCCAGCAGCGGCTCGTCCTTGCGCACCGCGCCGACGTCGTTGATGCCGGGGATGTCCTCGGCGAACAGCACCGCCGCGACGCCCGGCACGGCGCGCGCGCGATCACCGTTGCGGCTGACGATCTTCGCGCGCGCGTGCGGCGCCATGACGGGCCACAGCTCGAGCACGGGCTGGCGCTTGTGCGCCGAGTCGTCGACGTACTGCGCGTGCCCCGTGACGTGACCGATCGCGCTCTCGTGCCGCAGATCGCGCGACGCCTCGAGCGCGACGGTCTGCGGGCTCTTCGCGAAGTCCATCGGTAGGTCCTGCGACTCCGACTGTTCGCCCGACACGAACTTCTCGAACAGCGACACGACGAGGCCACGTCGATAGCGGTCGCCCGAGCGCGCGTCCGAGAGCGGTGTGAAGGTCTTTGCGATGGCGTCGGTCGCCGCGGCCATCACCTCGGCCGACGGTGGCCAGCTCGCACCGACGAGCGTGGTCTCCGCCGCCACCGCGCGTGCGGGTGTCGCAGCCACTCCACCGTACGCGAGGCGCGCGTTCACGACCTTGCCGTCCGCGACGTCGATGCAGAAGCACGCGGCCGTGATGCTGATGTCGAGCTCGCGGCGCTTCGACACCTTGTACGACTCGAGGTGACGCGTCATGCCGACGGGAGGGTCGGGCCAGTAGATGCCGACGAGGACCTCGTCGCGACGGCGCACGGTCTGGCGATAGCCCGTGAAGAACTGCGCGAGCGGCACGAGCCGCGTGACGACGCGATCGCCGTCGAGCGAGCAGAGCGAAAGCGTGGCGTCGAGCGCCAGCAGCATCGGCGCCATGTCGCCGATGGGCGACGCCGTGACGAGGTTGCCGGCGAGCGTCGCGCGGCTGCGGATCTGTCGCGAGGCGAAGACCCACAGCATCTTCGTGAGGGCGGGGATGGTGCCGCAAAGGGCCTGCTCGAGGTCGGTGAGCGTGGCGGCGCCGCCGACCCACCAGCCCGTCGAGCTGCCGTCCGAGAAGGCTCGCTTCTCGACGACGCGCAGCGGTGCGACGCCCTCGGTGGAGACCAGCGACGGAAAGCGGCTGCCCTTCTTGTTGATGTCCACGCCGATCTCGGTGGCGCCGCCAACGAGGATGGCGTCGGGATCGTCGCGGAGCGCGCGCAGGAGCCCCTCGAGCGTGGTGGGTCGCAGGAAGCGATCACCGTTGGCCTGGTAGTGCGCGGCGCTCGGTGCAGCCACGGGCCTGTCGAGCCGACGCAGCAGCGCATCGGCAGCGACGACCTGGCCGCCGACGTCCATGGCCTCGATGGCCGCGTCGCGGATGGGGCGATAGCCGGTGCAGCGACACAGGTTGCCGCACAGCTGATCGGCGAGCCGCGGGCCGTCCATGGTCTCGCCGCGACGTGCGTGTGCCTCGAACAGCGACACGACGAAGCCAGGCGTGCAGTAGCCGCACTGCGAGCCATAGTTGCGGACCATGGCCTGCTGCACCGGGTGCAGCGCCTTCCCGTCGGTGTCGCAGAACATCGGGCGATCGCCGAGCGCGGCCTTGAGCGCGGCCTCCTCGACGGTGCCCGCGAGCCCCTCGACGGTGACGACCTCGCGCCCCGCGAACATCGGCACGAGCGCGATGCAGGAGTTGATGGCGCGATACGTCGGTGCCCCGAACGCGTCTCGCTCGACGAGCGCCACGGTGCACGCACCACAGTCACCCTCGGCGCAGCCTTCCTTCGAGCCCGTGAGCCCCTCGTCACGCAGCCAATCGAGCAGCGAGCGCTGGGTGGAGACACCCTGCACCCGATGCACCGTTCCGTTGACCGTCAGTGACAGCTCACTCATGAACCCAGCATCATACCAGGCTGATCGCCCGGGCTGGCGACCGTCGCGCGAACTCCCGAGCGATCCCGATCACCCAGAGCGCTCGTTCATACGGAGCGCTGCATCGTGCAGACGCCTCCCTGGAACATTCGTGGAGGTGATGTCACGAAATGCGACATTCGATGATCCAAAGGGACAACGGAGCAGTACGTTCGTTCGGTTCGTCTCTCTCGTATGCGCTCTGTTCGCACGCATAGCCTCATCCGGACCGCGCTGCTGGCAGCGCTGTCGACGTTCGCGCCCACATTGGCTCTGGCGAACGCCGTGACCGCACAGCCCATCTCCGCCGATCCGTCGGCAGGTCCGGTCGCGGACCACGACCGTGCGAAGGACCCCACGAAGCTCGAGACCGACGACCATCGCCTCGCGCATCCGAAGCTCCGCGACTACCTCCTTGGCGTCCCGCGCGCGCTGCTCTTGCCGCTGGGCCTCGTGGAGCTCGGCCTCGGTGCCATCGGGAAGTCCGCGCTCGAGTGCGACCAGAAGCACCACGTCGCCGACCAGCTGCGCGCGGCGGTCACCTCTGCGGATGGCAAGGTCGGGATACGACCCGCGTTCGAGTACCAGCAGGACTTTCACCCGACGGCAGGCCTCCAGTACTTCTACGGCCGGCTCTGGCACGGCACGAAGATCACGGTGTCGACGCAGATCGGTACGAAGAACAACCTCCTCTCCACCGGGCACATCAACATCCCCATCCTCGAGCACCGACTGTTCCTCGACCTCGACGGCAAGTACCGCAAGCGCGACGACGAGCTCTACACGGGCATCGGCATGGCGACGACGACGCCGTACGCGCGCTACGGCGTCGACCAGGGCGATGCGTCGGTGAAGTTCACGGTGAAGTTCAGACAGATCCTGAAGATCGACGTCAGCACCGCGTACGGTGCTCGGTCGTTCAACGACGGCGCTCGGTACGACGGCGACGCCCAGATCAACGACGTCTACTGTGCGCACGCGAGCACCGGCCCGTGCCGCGTGCCGAAGGTGCTCGACTCCGCGGTGCCGCGCTTCAACGAGGGCACGCGCTTCATCCGTCAGCACTTCGGTGGCCACCTCGACAGCCGCGCGAGCGAGCTGTCGGCCGGCAACTTCTTCGATATCAACGTCGACTACACGCAAGGGGTCGCTGGCGATCCGTCGCGCTACCTCCGCGTCTACGGTCGCGCGGGCACCGCGCTCGCGCTCTGGAAGCACCGCGTGATCTACTTCTCGGTGCGCGCCAGCGATGAGACGAGCTTCGACGGCAGCACCATCCCGTTCTCCGAGCTCTCGACGCTCGGCGGATCCAACGACCTGCGCGGCTTCCGCGTCGGGCGCTTCCGCGAGAGGTCGATGCTGATGGCCACCCTCGAGTACCGCTGGCCGGTGTGGACCTGGCTCGACGGCGCCCTCTTCGCCGACTACGGCGGCGTGTACGGCGCGCTCTTCAAGGGCGTCGACCTGAAGACGCTGCGGCCCGACGTCGGCTTCGCGTTCATCGCGCACGCCGACGACAAGGTGATCATCCGCATCCAGTTCGCGTATGGGTTCGGCTTCGGCGGCGGGTCTCGCTTCATGCTCAACGGTCCGGACAACCCGTCGTGAGGCTCGCGCTCTTGCTCATCTCGCTTTTGCTCGCGACCACCGCGCGCGGCGACGACGATCCGGACCTTCCGGAGACGCGCGCGCCCGGCCCGCTGCGACAACCCGTGCAGCTCGACGATCAGGTCGAGCAGCGCCTCGAGTGGCTCGAGAAGCGCATCGACGCCGAGGCGAAGAGCGCGACACGATGGGAGTCGCTGTGGTCGGTGGTCGACGTCGGTGGCGCGGGCTACGGCGTGTACACCATCTCTCAACAGCACTCGCGCGGAGCGCTCGCCGCCGGCGTCGTCTCCGTCACGAAGGCATCGTTGGGCGTGATGGCCATCTCGGTCTTGCCGCTGCACGCGACGCTGGGGGCGCGCGAGCTCGCGCAGCGCGACCGCCACAAGGAAGATCGCGTCGCCCGCCTCGACTTCGCGGAGAAGGTCCTCTACCGCAACGTCGTCGACGCCAACCAGTGCTTCTCCTGGAAGCCTCACATGCTGGGCCTGGCCGTCCACCTCATCGGCGCGGTGATCATCGGCGCACTCGGCGATTGGAAGAGGGCGGGCGAGTCGTTCGGCATCGGCATCGCGGTGACCGAGGCGCAGATCTGGACGAAGCCGTGGCGCGCTCGCAAGGACCTCAGGGAGTATCGCGAGACGTTCGGCAACGTCGTACCGCCGGCGCCGCCTGCGAAGCGCGTCAAGCTCGGCGCATCGAGCCTCAGCGTGACTTTCTAGCGCAGCCGACCGTTGCCGGATGCGCCGGGCGTCTGTCGCTGTGGCAAGCTCCCACCATGAAGCTCTACAACTACTGGCGCTCGTCGGCGAGCTGGCGTGTTCGGATCGCGCTCGCTCACAAGGGCGTCGCGTACACGTACGTACCGATTCACATCGTCAACAGCGAGCAGCACCAGCTGAGCTATCGCGAGCGCAACCCGATGCAGCAGGTCCCGACGCTCGAGATCGACGACGGCGAGCGCACACTCGAGATCGGCCAGTCGCTGGCGATCATCGAGTATCTCGAGGAGCGCTTCCCGAAGCCGCACCTCCTGCCCGAGGACCGCGCCGGCCGCGCGCGCGTCCGGCAGCTCTCGGAGATCATCAACTCCGGCACGCAGCCGTTCCAGAACCTGCCGATGCTCAACTACCTCAAGGACGAGCTCGGCACCGATCCGAAGCAGCTCGCGGCGCGCATGAACGAGCGCGGCCTCGCAGCGGTCGAGGCGCTCTCCACCAGCAATCAGACACGTTTCCTCGTCGGTGACGCACCCACCATCGCCGACCTCTGCCTCGTCCCGCAGCTCTACTCGGCGCGGCGCTTCGGCGTCGATGTCGAGGCGTTCCCCACGCTCCTCCGCGTCGAGGCTGCGTGCAACGAGCTGCCCGCCTTCATCGAAGCGCACCCCGATCGTCAGCCCGACGCGCCCAAGGTCTAAGGAGCCACGCATGTCCTCGCCCATCGGCATCCGCCGCATCGAATCGCTGATCTACTACGTCCACGATCTCGCGCGCGTGCGCCGCTTCTTCGTCGAGCAACTCGACTTCGCGGAGGTCGGCGCATCGACCCCCAAGCTCGAGGCCGACGGTCGCCAGCGCTCCGCCGCGTTCCAGGCTGGAGAGTGCATCATCGTGTGCATCGAGCCCATCGGCGAGGGTGGCCGCGCGTCGCGCTTCCTCAAGAAGCACCCCGAGGGCGTCGGCACCGTCGTGTACGAGGTCGACGACATCGACGAGACGTTCCGCCTCCTCGACGAGCGCGGCGGCACCATGATCACCGACGTGCAGACGTTCTCCGACGACGGCGGCACGCTGAGGATGTTCTCCATCACGACACCATTCGGCGACACCACGTTCCGCTTCGTGCAGCGCGACGGCTACCAGAGCCTCTTCCCCGGCTTTGCGTTCCTCGAGGCACCGACGGGCGGACAGAACCGTTTTGGCTTCGGTCGCATCGATCACCTCACCGCCAACTTCCAGACGATGTCGCCCGCGCTCCTGTGGATGGAGCACGTGCTCGGCCTGCAACGCTTCTGGACCGTGCAGTTCCACACCAACGACGTGCGCAAGGCCGACAGCGGCTCGGGCCTCAAGTCGATCGTCATGCACGACCCGCGCTCCGGCGTGAAGTTCGCCAACAACGAGCCCATGCGTCCGTTCTTCAAGGCCTCGCAGATCAACGTCTTCGGTGAAGATCACCGCGGCGATGGCATGCAGCACGCGGCGCTCACCGTCGGGGATATCATCGGCACGGTGCGTGGTCTGCGCGAGCGCGGGGTCGAGTTCATGTCCACGCCGAACGCGTACTACGACGGCCTCGGCAAGCACCTCGAGCGCATCGGCGTCGGCGCCATCGACGAGGAGACGAAGGTCCTCCAGGAGCTGCAGATCCTCGTCGACGGCGAGAGCCTGCACAGCTATTTGCTTCAGATCTTCCTCAAGGACTCGGCGGGGCTCTTCAAGGACAAGGACGCGGGTCCGTTCTTCTTCGAGATCATCCAGCGCAAGGGCTCCGAGGGCTTCGGCGCGGGCAACTTCCGCGCGCTCTTCGAGAGCATCGAGCGTCAGCAGCGCCTCGAGCGTCGCATCAGCTAGGAGCCCGACCCCGTAAGGGACCGTGTCGCGGGCAAAGCTTTTAGCCGCGGCACGGTCGCGTTTCTTCCGGAGACGCGGTCCGGTCGGCGTCGTGCGAGCTTGAGCAGGTTGTGGGCGGTGCACAGCATCGCCCACTCGCCCTTCACGGCGGTCAGCCCACGCAGCGAGAAGCGAGCGAGCTGT
>JBDTCO010000074.1:0-38906 GCA_039923495.1 Polyangia bacterium | reverse complement strand
GGCTCGTCGCCGTTCTTGAGCGCCTCGAACGTGGTCCACAGCGGGACCTTTTCGCCCTCGGGCACGAGCACGATGACGTAGTGGAACGGCATGCGCTCGCCGTCCGGCACCTTGAGCACCTGCTCGGTCGTGGCGGACGCCAGGACGGGATGTCCGTCCTTGCCGCAGAGATAACCGAACGGCTCGAGCGCGTACCACGTCTTGCTCGAGCAGCCACGACCGCCCTTCACGATGCCCTTGACCGGCAGCCGCGCGTACTGGATCGCGTTGCCTACCATTGGTGACGACCACGGCCGCATCTCGATGATCGCTTCCGGGACGTTGATCTCGACGACCTTCACGTCCGTCGCCTCGAGCGTCGGCTCCGGCCCGAGGTCGAGCGGCGTGTACGGCTTCATGTCCGCGGCGCGCATCGGCACGCCGGGGAGCACCGTCACCGGGTGCGGCTTCCACGGCCTGGCGTGTGCGGAGGATGCTGCGGCTGCGACGATCGCCGCGACGACGAGCCTGTTCATCGGAACCTGGAGTGACACTCCTTGCACGTGTGCTTCATGTCGGAGAGCGCCTTGCTCGCGGCCGCTGCATCCTTGGACTGACCGGCGGCGCCGAGGGCGGCAGCCTGGTCGTGGAGCTGCACGGCGAGCGCGTCGAAGCCCGGGCCCTTCGAGAAGTCCTTCGCCTTGAGCGACGTGGCCTGCAGGCGCGCCGACGCATCGACCATGCTCGCGAACTCGGCGTCGCTGAACGACTTCTGGTTGCGCTTCGCGAAGAGCGGATCCGCGTAGGTGGACTGGGCGTCCATCACGTCGGTGAGCTTGGTGAGTGCCTGCACTTGATCGGGCGTGACCTCGCGGTGCGGTGCGCATGCACACAGCGCCGCAGAGAGAGACAGGACAGCGAGGAGAGAGAGACGACGCATGGGCAGGACCTCGAGGGAGCGTGTGACTACGGGGGCGTGGACTTGGATGTGCTGATGGCACCGTCGTCGCGACGATCGGCGCGCACGCCGAGCGTGGAGCGTGGCACCTCGGCTGCGCTCTGCGCCGGATAGATGGCGGTGACACCGAACAGGACGGTGTTGCGATAGTAGGTGGTGAGCGCGGGCAGGTTGCTCACCTCGACGGTGCCGCCGCTGTTCGAGATGTTGGTCGCGCCGCGCACCGGGTGCGCGTACTGATCGATGAGCTGGTAGCGCAAGAAGAAGGTGAACTCCTTGCGGGGCGCGTAGAAGATCGATGCATCGCCGATGATCGTCTGCGCGATGGCCTGCTCGCGAGCCGAGAGATCGAGCTGGCGACCGTACGTGTACCCGGCGGTGAGCTGGAGCGAGAAGCCGCTGCTTGCGCCGAGCAGGATGTTGAGGCGCACGGTCGCCGAGTCATTGAGGAAGTTGGAGAGGAACAGGAGGTTTGGTGCGACGCCGTGACGATAGGAGATGTCCGCGAGCACGAGCCGCGAGTTGAAGTTGAAGCCCGCGCCGCCCGCGGCCTGCACGAGGTTGTTCTGTGGGTTCGCGGGATCGAAGACGACGTTGGCGCCGAGCTCGACCCGGCCGCTCATGAAGTAGGTGAGGTCGCGCGTGTAGCGCGCGAGCGGCGTGGCGAGGATCTGCGCCTGCTGCCTCCTGACGACGCCATCTTCGTCGATGCGACCCTCCGCCGTCGTGACCGGGCCGCGCTGCGTCGAGTAGTTCGTGTAAGCGAGGTTGGCCTCGAGCGAGAGCGCGTCGCGCGCGAAGCGACGCGAGATGCCGAGCGTGACGGGCACGTTCTGCGCGATGGCCTGCACGGGCGTCTGCGCGATGTAGTACGAGGTCGAGAAGCCAGCGAGCCCGTAGAGACGCCAGTTCTGCGTGATCTCCCACGCGAGCGTCGCGTTGGCGGACGCCGACAGGATGTTCTGCACGCCGCTGAGCTGCGCCTGCACCGGCTCGCTGCTCGACTGGATCGCCGTGTTGAACGCGGACGTGCGCCCCTGCACGAGGCCGAGCGATACGCCAATCGTCGTGGTCTTGCTCGGCAAGAAGAAGCCGGTGAGCGCGGCCGTGTTGGTGTACGTGTCCGCGTCGCTGTTGCGGCCGTAGATGACGCCGCCGAAGGTGTACGACAGCCGCATCACCGCGCGCGGACCGCCGCCGGCGAGGATGAGGCCGGGGCTGATGACCGCGAGGAAGTCGGACTCGCGACCCCTCGTGCCCGGCTGCGGAACTGTCGGTGTGGACGCGACGTTGTCCGTCACGCCGGCCGACGCGGTGACCACGGCCTGCAGGCTGACGCCCGCGTGTGCGGACGAGGGCAGCGCGAGCGCGACGGCAAGCCCGCTGAAGGCGGCCCGCTGCATCCATCCGCGCAAGAACATGGCCGGTATCTTAACAGGTGCGGCGCGCGATCCGCACATTGCCTGTCGTCGGCTGGCTGTCGCCCGTTTCTTCGGCCTGCTACCTTGTGAGCCGTGTCCGAGCGAGAGCGTGAGATCCTGGCCAAGGCCGGGATCGAGGTGGCGGTGCTCGACGAGATCGGTCGACACGCGGCCGTGCGCCCCGAGTGCCTGCGTGCAGCGCAGCGCATCCAGCGACGGAAGTGCAGGACCATCGGCCTCTTGCCCGCATCGGCCGAGGTGAGCGTCGTCGGCATCGGCGTGAACCTCGCCATCGCCATGGCCGAGCTGTCGGGATCGACGATGGCGTACGTCGATGCGAACCAGCGCTGGCCCGCGCTCGCGCCGCTGCTCGCGAGCGAGCAGTCGTCCAGCGTGGACACGAGCGGTGCGCACCCGTTCGAGACCCGCTGGCTGCGCGGTGACGTGGCGCTCCTCGTCCCGCACCGTGGCGCGCTCAGCGGAGCGGGCCTCGTCGAGCTGGGCAAGCTGCTCGCGTCGTCGAACGAGATCTTCGAGTGCAGCCTCGTGGACCTCACGGGCTGGCGCAAGCTCGGCGAGCACCTGTCGGCGTACGCGCTGCTCGATGGCATCGTGGTGGTCGCGAGGGCCGACGTCACCACCGAAGATGAGCTCCTCCGCATCGGTCACGAGCTGCCCGCCGACCGGCACCTCGGGGTGCTCCTCCTCGGTTGCGACGACGCGTGATAGGATTTTCACGCCCCATGTTCAGCGGCCTGCGCAAGAAGAACCTCGATCGGTGGATGGGCGGCTGGGTCAAGCACCTGGCGGAGAATGCGCGCGTCGCCAGGCCCGAGGGCACGCGGCACCTCCTGTTCGCGTTCTGCGATCACTACGAGCCGCTGTTCGGCGACGCCGACGTCGCGACCGGTGAGCGTCGCGTGCGACAGTGGGAGGACCGCTACCCCGGCGAGGTCGATGCGTACGTCGACGCCGATGGCCGCCACCCGCAGCACTCGTTCTTCTTCCCGTGCGAGCAGTACCAGCCGAGCTACCTCGAGCGCCTCGCCAACCTCGCGCGTCGCGGCTACGGCGAGCTCGAGGTCCACCTCCACCACGACGGCGACACGCGCGAGACGCTGCGTCACGACCTCCTCGAGTTCCTCGAGCGCGCGGCCTCGCACGGCCACCTGTCGCGCCACCACGGCAAGCTTCGCTACGGGTTCATCCACGGCAACTGGTGCCTCTCGAACTCGCGCGCCGATGGCAAGCTCTGCGGCGTCGACGACGAGCTCCTCCTCCTCCACGAGACCGGCTGCTACGCCGACTTCACGTTCCCGTCCGCACCCGACGAGACGCAGCCCAACATCGTCAACCAGATCTACTGGCCCGAGGGCAACCTCGCGCTCTCTCGCGCGTACGAGAACGGCACCCGCGCCCGCGTCGGTGACTTCCGCCGCGACCGCGTCCTCATGGTCGAGGGCCCGCTCTCGCTTCGCCTGCGTCAGCGCAAGATGCCCATCCAGATCGAGAACGGCGCGATCACCGCCGACGACCCAGCCACCGCCGCGCGCGTCCGCGCCTGGGTGAACCAGAACATCCACGTGAAGGGCCGCCCCGAGTGGGTCTTCGTGAAGGTCCACACCCACGGCGCGCCCGATCGCCAGCTCGAGGGCCTCCTCGGCGGCGGCATGCGCCAGCTGCACGACGAGCTCACCGGTCGCTACAACGACGGCACGCAGTGGAAGCTCCACTACGTGACCGCGCGCGAGATGTACAACATCGCGGCCGCCGCCATGGAAGGCGCTGCCGGCGACCCGAACAAGTACCGCGACCACGTGCTGTCGCCGCCGCCCGTACGCCAGAACGGCTGACGTGATGAAGACGGCGCCGAGGTCGACGTGATCTTCGGTCGCTACAGGAACGACATCCGCGTCGAGCCCGAGTACGTCGTGCTGCGCGACGACGCGGGCGTCCCGGTCAGGGGATGAAGAGCGTGTCGCCCGGAAGCAGAACGAGGTTCTCCTCGGGGTGATCGCCGCGCGAGATCCGGTCGAAGTTGATCGGGATCTTGCGGACGCCGCCGTTGGGCGTGAGGCGCAGGATGAGCATCTTCTTCGGCGAGCCGAACTTGTTCACGCCGCCCGCGCGAGCGAGTGCATCGGCGACCGTGGCGTAGTACTTGAGCTCGAAGACGCCAGGACGCTCGGCGTTGCCGGAGACGGTGAAGCGGTAGCTGTTCACCTCCGTCACCGCGATGGACACGATCGCGCCCTCTTCCTTCACGTAGGCCTTGAGCTTGCCGCTGATCTCGTTGGTGAGCTGCGAGACGGTGCGGCCGAACGCGCGGATGTCGCCGATGAGCGGCATCGTCACGGTGCCGTCGGGGCGGACGTTGGCCTGCGTGGAGAGCTCCGGGTTCTTCCACACGTTGATGCGCAGCCCGTCGGCGATGCCGATGACGTACTCGTTCTTTCGGGGATCGGGTTCCTTGCTATAGTCGTAGCTCGACCCGCCGCACGAGGCGATACAAAGACCCACGGCCAAGAGGCCGCAAAGCAACCCGAGCCTGTTCGTGCTCGTCGGAAGGTTCGTCATCGTCATGGCCGGCCATCATAGCGAGCACAGCTGATGTTTGCCATCCCGGGCGTGCTCATGTTGCTGGTGTTGACGTACATCCGTCCGCAGCAGTTCGTCACCCAGCTGCAGGGCGTCCCGCTCCTTCACCTCACGTACATCACGACCGGCATCGGGCTCCTCATCGATCTGCGCCTGCGCACGCTCCGGCTCCAGCGCGCGCCGATCCTCGTGCCTGCCGCGCTGTTCTTGTTGTGGTGCATCGTCACCGACGTCATCCACGCCCCGAGCTACGTGTCGAACGCCATCGGAGAGCTCTTCACGCTGACCGCGCTGTTCATGTGCGTCGCGTTCTCCATCCAGTCGTTCCGCGGCTTCCGCGTGCTCGTCACCGGGCTCATCGCCATCGCGCTGTTCCTCTCGGCGATCGGCATCCAGCAGCGCCTCGGCGAGACCGGCTGCATCCGCTACAAGGCGACCCGCGCCGGCACGTGGGACGGCCGCACCTGCGACACGGTCAAGGACTGCCACGAGGACGGCGAGCCCGGCGCATCGTACAGCTGCGATCACATCGGTCTCTTCGGCTCCTACGCCATCGACGGCCGCGTGAAGTGGATCGGCGTCATCCAGGATCCGAACGAGCTCGCGATGTGCATCGCGGTCTGCATCCCGCTCATCATCGGGCTCTACCTGTGTAGACCCAACAGACGCCGCATGGTCCTCGCCGGTGCCGCGATCGTCGCCATCTTGTTGTGCCTCATCTACACGGGCTCGCGAGGTGGACAGCTCGTCTTCCTGAGCGCCGTCGGGGTCTACTTCGTCCGACGCTACGGGTTACGCGGGGTCGCGATCTGCGCCGTCGTCGCGCTGCCCGTGCTCGCGTTCGGTGGCCGCAGTGGCGTCGAGGCCGACGAGTCCACGATGGAGCGCATCGAGGCCCTCTACATCGCGATGACGCTCATGGTGAGCTACCCGCTCACGGGCGCCGGCTTCGGTCAGTTCACCAACTACAACGATCTCACCGCGCACAACTCGTACGCGCTCTCGGTGTCCGAGCTCGGCTTCCCCGGTCTCTTCCTGTTCGCGACGATGCTCTACCTCACGCTCAAGACGTCGATCCTCGCGCTCCAGCGCTACAGCCCCGATGGTCCCGCGAAGGTCGTGCACGTGTGGGCCGGCGCGCTCATCGCCGCGCAGTCCGGCTTCATGATCGGCATCTTCCTGCTGTCGTTCAACGTGCACCCGGTGCTGTGGATCTTCTTCGCGACGTGCACCGCGTTCTACTTCGCGATCCGCCGGCACGACCCGACCTTCGAGGTCACGTTCGGCTGGGTCGACGCCGCACGAGTCGGTGCGTTCGTCGTCGGCATCTCACTCTTCATGTACAGCTACAGTCGCTTCAAGATGGCAGGTCACTAGAATGAAGATCACGTACGCGGCGTTCCTCGGAGCGGCCCTGCCTCTGTTCACCCTGGCCCTCGGGTCCTGCTGTCACTGCCCGTGTGACTGCAAGGATCAGCGTGCGGTCGCACCGGCCGCGGTCGCGCCGGCTGTCGTTGCAGGTGCGGCTGCGCCTGCGGTCGTCCCCGAGGCTGCGCCCGCTGCGGAAGCGCCGTCGTCGGAGCCGGTGGTTGCGAGCGATGCGCGCAAGATCCCGCTCGGCATCAACGGCAGCCTCGCGGGAGTGCGCCTGCTCTCGCCGTCGTCGGCGTGGAACCAGCCCGTCGACAAGACGCCGCTCGATCCGAAGTCGGCCGAGATGATTGCCGGCATCGGCGCCGATGCTCCGCTGCACCCCGACTTCGGCACCGAGTACCACGGCGCACCGTGGGGCATCCCGTACGTCGTCGTCGCTGGCAACACGCCGCGCGTCAAGGTGCAGTTCGACTACGACGACGAGAGCGACAAGGGGCCGTATCCCATCCCCGCCGACCTGCAGATCGAGAACTCGCCGCGCGGCAAGATCCCCGAGGGCGACGACAACGATCAGCACCTGCTCATCATCGACCGCGATCACGCCAAGCTCTACGAGCTCTACCTCCTGCACCGCAACGGCACCACCTGGAAGGCCGGCTCGGGCGCGATCTGGGATCTGCTCGGCGACACGCAGCGGCCCGCGGGCTGGACGTCGGCCGATGCGGGCGGTCTGCCGATCATGCCGGGCCTCGTGCGCTACGACGAGGCCGTCACGCAGGGCAAGATCGAGCACGCGCTCCGCTTCACCACGAAGAACACACGCAAGGCGTACACCGCGCCTGCGACACACTGGGCGAGCAAGAAGACCGACACGAACCTCCCGCCGATGGGCGCGCGCCTCCGCCTCAAGGCGTCGGTCGAGCCCGAGGACTTCCCCGCGCAGATGCGGCCGGTCATCGTCGCGCTCAAGAAGTACGGGATGATCCTCGCCGACAACGGCGGCTCGCTCTTCCTGTCGGGCGCACCGAACCCGGGCTGGAGTGACAACGACATCGAGTCTTTGAAGAAGCTCCATGGGCGCGACTTCGAGGTCGTGCAGCTCGGCAAAGTAACCACGCCGTGAGCTCTCGTCAGCGCCTCGTTCGCGGGCTCGCCATCGCGTACGCGGTGGCGCTCGTGCTGGTGTCGCTCTCGCTGCGCTTCATCGGCGAGCAGTGGTGGCCGACCACGATCGCGCTGTACCTGCCGCGGGTAGGCTACGGGCTGCCGATCCCGCTCGTCGTCGGCCTCCTGCTCGTCACCGCGCAGTACCGCACCGCGCTCGCGAGCCTCGTGTTCTCGACGCTGTGGGTGGCGTTCCCGCTCATGGGCTTGAAGCTGGGCCACCAAGAGACGGCGCCGGCGAACTTCAAGCTGATGACGTGGAACACGTTCTACGGGCGCAACGACAACGCGGCCCTCTTCGCCGACTTCCAGCGTGAGGCGCCCGACGTGTTCCTGTCGCAGGCGACCGCGCATCGGACCAAGGAGCTGTTCCGCGCGCAACCCGCCGGCTACGTCTTCGAGAGCGACGAGGAGTTCTTCATGGCCTCGCGCTTCCCGGTCGTCGGAAAGCTCGTGTCACCTCCGTACGCCGACGACGATCGCCACTCGGGCGCCTTCGTGCGCTACACGCTGCAGACGCCGCACGGCCTCGTGGACGTGTACAACATCCACC
This sequence comes from Polyangia bacterium, assembly GCA_039923495.1. GTDB lineage: Bacteria > Myxococcota_A > Polyangia > Palsa-1104 > Palsa-1104 > JBDTCO01. Next base: position 30,859 of record JBDTCO010000074.1, on the reverse strand, counting down.
CGCGCTCACCACGAGAAGGCGTCGAGCAGGCGCGCGGCAACGGCTTCCGCTCACGCCTCTCCGACCTCGGCCTCGCGACGGAGTCCATCAGGGCCATCGTCAAGAACAGCGCGCTTCGTCGCCGCCAGCTCGACACGCTGCTCGAGGCGCTGCGTACGTCGAAGAACCCCTACGTCATCGCGGGTGACACGAACCTGCCGACGTCGAGCTGGCTCTACCACCACGTGTTCGACGAGCTCGGCCTGAAGGACGCCTTCGATCGCGTGGGCAGCGGCCTCGGCTACACGTTCCCGGCGAAGCGTCCGTGGATGCGCATCGATCGCGTGCTCGCGGGCGACAAATTCGAGTTCCTGCGCGTCCGCAACGGCGGCGGCGTCGAGTCCGACCATCGCTACCTGTCGACGGAGATGAGCTTCACGCCGTAGCTTCGGTGTCCGCGGCAGCCGAACCCCGTCCGAGGCCGCGCCTGAGCCACGACAGGAGGTCGTTCGCGATGGGTCGCGCGACGATCAACGCCGCGATGACATAGCCCGCGGCGCCGGCCACGATCTCGGCGAGGAGCAGCACCACGGGACGCAGGTGCGGGCCGAGCATGGTGCGCACGGCGAGCACGCTCATGGCGAGCGCGACGCACGCGACGCCGAGGCGCAGGAGGCCAAGCACGGGCTTGGCCGGCGGGATGCCCTCGCGCCGCAGGATGAAGAACGCGGGCACGAGCTGCAGTGTGTACGCGATGACGACGCCCGTGCACGTCACGACGAGCGACCGCGAGCCGAGCACGATCATCGTGCCGAGCACGACGATGGTCGTGAACACGCTGAGGAACATCTGGTCGCGGTTACGATCGGTCGCCTGGAAGTACTGGATGAGCGGGTAGATGATGATCCGCGTGATGGATCGCAGACAGAGCAGCGTGAGCACCGTCGAGACGGCCCACCAGCGCGGATCGAAGAAGGCGTGCACGAGCGTGTACGACGTGGCGCCGAGCCCGATGGCGAACGGGAACGTGACGAGGCACACGACGAGCAGCGCCTTCACGAGCGCCTGACGTCTGCGCTCTCCCTCGAGGATCGCGAACGACGGCAGCAGCACCTCGCACAGCTGCTCGCCGATCTGTACGGCGGGCATCTCGGCGAGGTTGAAGCCGAGGCTGTAGATGGCCATGACGCCCGCGTCGAAGTAGTGCGACACGAGGAGGTTGTCCCAGTTGGAGCCGATGTAGCTCATGACGCCCGCGATCCACAGCGGCGCGCCGTACGAGAACATGCGGCGCGCGAGCTTCGTATCGAACGGTTGCGGCTCGAGCCACTCGCGCCAAGGCACCGCGAAGCAGAACATCAGCGCCTTGGTGCCTGTGCGCGCGACGACGCCGGCGATGAGCGCCGAGCCACCCCAGCCGCGATATGCGGTGACGATGGTGACGATGCTGTAGAGGATCTCCGCGGCCATGCGGCCGAGCGCCAGGTAGCGGAAGCGCAGATCGCGGACGAGGATCTTCTCCGGCACGGAGGACAGCCGCAGCATGAGGAACGACAAGATCGTGAGCGGCAGGTAGCGGCCGATATCCGGCGCGTTGAGCTTGACGGCCAGCCACGGCGTCAGCGGGATCACGATCAGCATCCCGATGAGGCCCGTCGCCTGGTGGATGATGTTGCTGACGTACGCGGCGGCCTTCGTCTGCGCGCGATCGATGATGACGAAATTGGTGATGAACAGCGTCGAGAACGAGTTGGCCGACAGCACGACGACGATGGCCGCCGATGCCTCGCCGTACTCCTTCGGCGCGATCTTGTGCGTGACGAGTAGCGTCGCGACGAGACTCGCGAGACGGGCCAGAAGGGCGGTGAGCGTGGTCCACGCAGCGCCGCGCACGACCTTCTGGATGAGCGACATCTAGCTGCGCTGCGTTCGTTCGAGCATCGGCTGCAAGGCCTCGACGAGGTAGCGCACGCGCGGCTCGGCGGTCATGGTCGCGTGGATGCCGGGCAGCTCACAGACCTCGAGGTCGCGCACGAACGGCGCCCAGCCCAGCGACTGATCGGGGTAGACGTCGAGCGGCTGATCGCGCGAACGGAAGAGCACGACGTGCCCGTCGTAGAAGCGCGGCTCGTAGATCGCCGTCGCTGCCGCGATGAAGCTGATGGTCTTGCCGGCGTTCGGCGGCGGCTCCTTGCCCATCAGCATGATCGCCTTCTTCTGGAGCTCCTTGCCGAGGTCCTCGAAGGCCCACTTGGTCTCGAGCCACGCGCGGTGCAGCTTCTCGCGCAGGTACGGCACCCGCTTGTCGGCATCGAGCAGCGTCACGGATCCGATGTGGTGACCGAGCCGCTGGTACACCCAGTACGCGTTCTTCTGCAGCGCGCCGATGTCGTCACGCGTGCGCGGATAGCCCGGGCCCCACGTGTCGAACAGCATGACGAGCGCGACCTCTTGCCCCGCGGCGCGGAGCATCTGCGCCATCTCGAAGGCGACCTTGCCGCCGAACGACATGCCGCCGAGGAAGTACGGACCCTCGGGCTGCTGCACGCGGATCTCGGCGAGGTAGTACTTCGCCATCTCCTCGACGGTGCGCGTCTTCACGGTGCCGTCGTCCTCGCGGCGCGCCTGGAGGCCGTAGATGGGCTGATCGTCGCCCAGCCGGCGCGCGAGATCGCGGTAAAAGAACACCTCGCCACCGCCGCCGTGCACGAGGAACAGCGCGGGCCGCGAGCCGAGTGGCTGCACCGGCACGAGCGAGCGCAGCGCCTTGTCGTCGTGCGAGCCGCGCAGGTACGCTGCCATCGCAGCAACGGTGGGCGAGTGGAACAGCACGTGGTTCGGTACGGCCTTTCCGAGCTGCTGCCTCACGCCCTCGAGCATGTGCATCGCCGCGAGCGAGTGGCCACCGATCTCGAAGAAGTTGTCGTTGGAGCCGATGCCCTTGACGTGGAGGATCTCGGACCAGATGCCGGCGAGCTGCGCCTCGAGCTCGTCGGTGGGCGGCGCGCTGGCGATCCCCCCGGGCTGGTCCTCCTCGCGCCGCGCGGCCGAGGCCTGTGGCTCGGGCAAGGCGTTGCGATCGACCTTGCCATTCTTCGTGAGCGGCAGCGCGTCGAGCCGCACGAGGTGCGCGGGGACCATCTGCTCGGGCAGCTTGGCGGCGATGGCGCGCCTGAGCTCCTGCGGTTGCAGCGTCTGCGAGACGTAGTAGCCGACGATTTGCAGGTCGTCGCGGAGGGTCCGCGCGACGACGAGCGAGTCGCGCACGCCGGGCTGCTGCTTGATGAGCGCGTCGATCTCGCCGAGCTCCACCCGGAAGCCGCGGATCTTCACCTGGTGATCGGCGCGGCCGAGGAACTCGATGGCGCCGTTGGGCAGGCACTTCACGCGATCGCCGGTCCAGTACATGCGCGCGCCGGCGATGGGACCGGGCTCGGGCAGGAAGCGCTCGGCCGTCTTCTCCGGCTGACGCAGGTAGCCCGACGACACCCCGAGACCGGCGATGTAAAGCTCGCCGACCTCGCCATCGGCGACCTGCGTGAGGTCACGATCGAGGATGTAGAAGCGCGTGTTGAAGAGCGGCCGGCCGATCGGCGCGGCGTTCGCGTGCTTCTTCACCTCCGTCTCTTCCAGATCGAGATCGAGCGTGAACGAGCCGATGGTCGTCTCGGTGGGACCGTAGTGGTTGATCCAGTGCAGCTTCGACAGCGAACGCACCTTGTCGACGAGCGCCCAGCTCGAGGCCTCGCCACCGGTGACGAGCCAGCGACGGGGTAGCGCATCCTTCGGGGAGGAGCACGTGAGCAGCGCGCCGAGGTGAGACGGCGTGATCTTGAGGACGTCGATGGGGTTCTCGCGCGCATACGACGCGAACTGCTCGGCGTCCATGGCGGCGTCGTGGCTGATGACGTGCAGCGTGCCGCCCGACATCAGCGACGGGAACACGCAGGTGTTTCCCAGATCGGCGGCGAGCGTGGAGACCGTGGCGAACGAGAGACCATCGTCGTCCGAGAGCTCGAGCCGCGCTGCGAGGCACAGCGAGTAGTTCACGAGGTTCTCGTGACGGACCGCGACGCCCTTCGGCGTGCCGGTCGAGCCCGACGTGTAGATGACGTACGCCGTGTGCTCGGGCCGCGCGACGTGCGGCGGGTTCGTGGCGGGGTACGAGGCGAGCGCCTCATCGTCGTCGAGCGCGATGACCGTGCCCGCGAACGATGGCAGAGAGGGCGCGACGCTTCGCGTGGTGACGATGACCGGCGCGCGCGTCTCGTCGAGCTGATGCGCGAGGCGGGCGGCAGGTGACTCGGGCAGGAGCGGCACGTAGCCGCCGCCGGCCTTCATGATGCCGAGCAGCCCGATGATCATCTCGGCGGAGCGCGGCACGCACAGCGCGACGAGGACGTCGGGGCCGACGCCGAGCTCGCGCAGCCGGTACGCGAGGCGGTTGGCGCGCTCGTTCAGCTCGTCGTAACGGAGCGCTCGCGTCTCGTACACGAGCGCGGTGCGCTGCGGCACGCGTGCTGCTGCGGCCTCGAACAGCGCGTGGAAGCAGACACCGGGTACCTCCGTGGTGGCGCCGGCCGTGGCCGTGGCCGTGAAAAGTACAGTCATAAGCGTCGGTATTTTACGTCAGATCCCCTCGCTCGCTCAGCTCTTCTTGCGACGGACGAACGCGTCGAGATTGTCGATGGAGTCGAGGTTCTCGGGCAGGAGCTCCTCGTCGGCAACGGTGATGCCGAACGTCTCCTCGATGTAGGCGGTCAGCTCGAGCACGCCCGTCGAGTCGATGACGCCGCGGTCGAGCAGCGAGACATCATCGGTGAGCTGCGCCGGATCGGCGACGTAGAAGTTCTTGAGGATGAACGCGCGGAGCTGGGGCTTTGGGTCCATGAACGTGTCCTAAAGGAGCGGTACTGGCGCGAGAGCAACGCGAGGTGGGGGGAGGCTCGGCGGGCTGTGCCCGACGAGGGGGGACGGGAAGGTCCCCCCTCATGGCCGTAGAAGTTCTTGAGAATGAACGCGCGGAGCTGGGGCTTTGGGTCCATGACAGGGGTCCTTTAGCGAGGGATGCGCTGGGCCGACACGACGCGAGGTGCGCCCGCCGCGTCGTTGACGAGCGTGCGCGGACCAAACGTCTTCGCGCGCTGGAACACGAGCTCGAGCTGGCGCTCCTGACCAAGGCCCATCTCGAACGCGAGCCAGCCCGTCTCCGTGAGCAGCGGGGGCGACTCGCGGACGACGCGCTGGTGGATCGTGAGGCCGTACGGTCCGCCGTCGAAGGCCTCGCGCGGCTCGCTCTCGAGGAGGTGCGCGCTCTCGGCGACGAGTCGTCCCGTCGAGATGTACGGCGGGTTGCACACGAGCACGTCGACGGTGCCGGCGAGGTGCTGGAGCGACGCCATCAGATCGCCTTTCACCACCGTCACCCGTGCAGCGAGGCCACAGCGCTCCACGTTGCGCCGCGCGAGCGCGACGCACGCATCGGTGAGATCACTCGCCCACACCTGCAAGGAGGGTCGCAGCGTGGCGAGCGCGCACGCGAGGTTCCCCGAGCCACAGCACAGATCGACGACGATGCGCGCGTGCGCCTCGTCCACGCGCCGCAGCGCCTCGTGGCACAGCAGCTCCGTCTCGGCGCGCGGCACGAGCACGTCGGGCGCGGTCTCGATCGGAAGGCCCATGAACATGGCGCTCATCGCAGATCCGTCTTCTTGATCTTGCCGGTCGTGGTCTTCGGGAGCTCGTCGAGGAGGACGACCATCTTCGGCACCATGAAGCTCTCGAGGCGGCCCTGGCACTCGCGCTGGATGTGCTCGGCCGTGAGCGTCACACCCTCGTCGAGCACGACGAACGCCTTCACCGCCTGGCCGAGGATCTCATCGGGCACGCCGATGACCGCGGCCTCCTTCACGCCCGCGATCGAGACGAGCGCGCCTTCCACTTCCTTCGGTGCGACCTTTTCGCCGCGCGACTTGATGATGTCGTCCATGCGGCCGATGAAGTAGAGGTAGCCCTCTTCGTCGAGCTTGCAGAGGTCGCCGGTGTAGAGCACCTGCTCGCCGGGTACGGGGCCGGGCCGGAGGCGCTTCTGCGTGGCCTCGGGGTTCTCCCAGTAGCCCTTCATCACCGTCGCGCCGCGGATCACGAGCTGGCCCACTGTCTCGGGACCGACGCGCTGATCGTGCTCGTCGACGATCCAGAGCTCGGTGTTCGGGATCGCGATGCCGACCGACGTGGGCTTGCGAGCGAGATCCGCGGGCGGGAGGTACGTGCAGCGCTTGCACTCGGTGAGGCCGTACATCGAGAAGATCTTCGCCGACGGGAAGATCTCCTTCAGCATGGTGATGTGCTTCACGGGGAGCGCGGCCGCGGTGTTGGTCACGTAGCGGATGCTCGACAGGTCGTGGCTCGCGAGGCTCTTCATGCCCGCGAGCGTGGCGAAGATCGTGGGCACGCCCGGGAAGCCGGTGACCTTCTCTTCGGCGACGCGCTTCAGCACCTGCGCGACGAACGCGAAGCTGCGCTCGAGGACGAGGCGGCAGCCCACGCGCACCGACATGATCATCTGGTAGAGGCCGTAGTCGAACGCGAGCGGCAGGACGTCGAGGATCACGTCGTCCTCGACGTTCTCGAGGTACGTAGAGATCGACGTGGCCGCGGTGATCATGTTGCGGTGCGTGAGCATCACGCCCTTGGGCTCGCCGGTGGAGCCCGAGGTGTAGATGATCGCCGCGAGATCGACGTCGATGCAGCGCCGTGCGGGCGGCGTGGCCGGCGCTTGCTCCATCACCGTGGAGAGCGCCTCGAGGCCAGGTAGCCTCCAGTCGTGCCCAGCGGGCACGGCCCCGGAGACGAGCACCGAGGACAGGTGCGCCGAGCGCTGCGCGGCACCGACGAAGATGGTGGCGAGGTGCGCGTCGGTGATGAGCACCTTCGCGCGGCAGTCTTCGAGCAGGTAGGTGAGCTTGTCGACCTTGGTGAGCGGGTTGACGATGCTGACGATGGCGCCGGCCTCGAGGATCGCCCAGAACGACACGACCGTGTCGATGGTGTTGTCGGCGAAGACGACCACGCGATCTGCGCGCTGAACGCCGCGCGCGATCAATGCATTCGCGAGCCGGAACACGCGGGCCTGCAGCTCGGCATACGTGACGCGTTGGCCGCCGGCGACGAGCGCGACCTTGTCGGGGAGGCGCGCGGACGAGCCGCGGAGAAGGTCTTGGAGGAGCGGGATGGCCTGTTCGTGGCGCATGAGCCTCTACGTGGTTTCGAGGAGAGTGCGAAACTCCGGAGCGGGGGACGGGAGCGCGGCGCCGAGCACTTCCCGGTGGAGCAGCTGCGTCGAGAGCACCCCGACGAGCGCCATGTTGTCGGCGTTCGACAGCTGCGACTCGTCGGCACGACCGCGGCACTTGTTCCACAGCGCTTCCACCGTGGAGGGCGAGAAGATGCCGGCCTCGCGCACGCTGTCCGGCGCCAGCACCTCGTCGACCCACGCCGGTCGATCGGCGCCGATGAACGAGATGGCGTCGGGCGCGCGATACGGCTGCTTCTTGCGGCGCACGATCTCGGCTGGCACGAGGTCGGCGGCGGCGCACTTGAGTACGTGCTTCTCGTCGAGGACGTCGAGCTTGTACGACGGCGGCAGCGAGGCGGCGAGCGCGACCACGTTGGGGTCGAGGAACGGGAAGCGGCCCTCCACGCCGTGGGCCATCAGCATGCGATCGCCCTGCGAGCAGAGGATGTAAGGCGACAGCAGCGTGCGGATCTCGAGGTACTGATCCTGCGCGAGCGGCGTCCAGCGGGAGAACTCGGTGGGCAGCGACTGCAGCAGCTCGTCGATGGCGTTGCGCTTGCCGAGCGCGGACGTGGTCGCGGGATCGAACAGCCGCGCGAGCGCGTGCGCGGAGCTCCAGCGCAGCTCGTGGGAGAAGCCGGGCAACGACGCGCCCGAGAGGTTCCGCCCGAAGAACTTCTGCGCCATCGCGCGCTGCGACACCGGCGAGCGCGCAAGGTACGGGTACAGCTTCTCGAGGAGCCGTGGCCGCAGCTTCGACGAGGGCTGCCGTGCCCAGAAGCGCCGCACCTTCGCCTCGCGGAACAGGTCGTAGCCACAGAACATCTCGTCGGCGCCCTCGCCGGTGAGCACGACCTTGATCCCCGCCTCCTTCACGCGCTGCGACAGGAGATAGAGCGGCGCGGGCGCGGTGCGGAGCAGCGGGCGTTCGGTGTGACGCACCACGTGCGGGAAGGCCTCCGCGATGTCTCGACGGGAGATCGTGAGCTCGTGGTGCGAGCTGCCGAGCCGCGCTGACATCATGCGCTGGTACGTTGTTTCGTCGTACTCGGCGTCGTCGAAGCGCAGCGAGAACGTGGAGAAGTGATCGCCCTTTTGCCCCACGCCCATCGCAGCGACGAGCGAGCTGTCGAGGCCGCCCGACAGGTAGCTACCGACCGGCACGTCCGCGCGCATGATGCGCAGCCTCACGGCGGTCTCGAGCGCGGCCCGGACCGCCTCCGTCGCGTCGCGTAGCGAGCCGGAGAAGCCTTCGCCGGCAACGGGAAACGACGGCGTGTACCAGGCGCGCGTCGACATCGTGCCGGCCTCGATGGTCATGAGGTGACCGGGCGGCAGCTCCGTGATGCCGACGAAGGGCGTGCGCGGCGCGAGCGGGGCCCAGAACGTGAACGTGTCGTCGATGCCGAGCGGATCGAGCGCGCGCGGGATGCTGCGGTCGGCGGCGAAGATCGCCTTCGCCTCGCTCGCGAACCACAGACGTCCCCGATGGGTGCAAAGGTGCAGCGGGCGCACGCCGAGCCGATCCCTCGCGAGCACCATGCGACGACGCACGCGATCCCACAGCGCGATCGCGAACTGACCGTTGAAGCGCGCGAAGCAGTCCTCGCCCCACGCCTCGAACGCGTGGACGATCACCTCGGTGTCGCTGTGCGTGCGGAAGCGATGGCCGAGCGCGACGAGCTCTTGCCTGAGCTCGACGAAGTTGAAGATTTCACCGTTAAAGCTGATGTAGAGCGTGTCGTCCTCGTTCGAGAGCGGCTGCTGCCCCGTCGCGAGATCGACGATCGAGAGGCGCGTGTGACAGAGGCCCGCGTGCGCGTCGCGATAGAGTCCGAGCTCGTCGGGACCGCGGTGCAGGAGCGCCGTCGCCATGCGCGCGAGCGACTCGCGATCGGGTGGCTGCCCGTCCGAGAGCAGCACCACGCCGGCCACGCCGCACATCAGCCGACCGCTTCGACGAAGAGCGGCGGCGAGTGCAGGTACACCGACGCGCGGCGCTTGGCCTCGATGTCCTTGAAGACGCGCTCGACCTGCTGCGGCGTCACGCCGACGGCAGGCGCCGCCTCCTCGGCCGACACGCCGTGGTCGACGGCGTAGAGGCACAGATCCATCTTGTCGTACGGCAACGCGAAGTAGAACTCCTCCTGCGTCTGCTCGAGCGAGTACGTGTCCGTCGTCGGCGGCCGCGCACAGATCTCGGCCGGCACCCCGAGGTGGCGCGCGAGCGCATAGACCTGCGTCTTGTAGAGATGCGCGATGGGCTTCACGTCCGCGGCGCCATCGCCCTGCTTCACGAAGAAGCCCTGGTCGTACTCGAGGCGGTTGGGCGTGCCCGAGACGGCGTAGGCGAGCCGATCCGCGTGGTAGTACTCCGCCATCTTGCGCATCCGCTGCTTGTAGTTCGTCGCCGCGACGAGCTGCCGATACGCGGCGGGCGGCATGCGCGCGGTGGACAGCTTGCCGTCCGGGTCCTGCACCGTCAGCGACGAGATGCTGATGCGATCGCTTTCCAGCACCGACGGCAGCGTGATCTTGCACTTCCATCCGTCGCCGTAGTCGGGGAACACCGCGCGGAGGGCCTCGAGCTGGCGGGCGTAGCAGCCTATGCCGTCGAGCGCGGGTCCGAGCTCTTCCACGATGGCCTCGATGCCGAGGGTCTCAGCGAGCAGCTGTCCGAGGCGCAGCGAGTCGCCCGACGAGTCGCGCTCCGGCATGAACAGCCCGAACACGCGATCGGTGCCGAGCGCGTGTGTTGCCAGCGCAGCGACGACGGCGCTGTCGATGCCGCCGGAGATCCCGACGACGAGCCCCTTGCGCCGCAGCGTGCCGAGGACCTGTTGCTTGAGCGCGGCACCGATGATGTCGGTGACCGCAGCGGCGTCGATTGCGAGCACGTCTGCCGAGAAGCTCCGTGCGGCCTTGTCAGCGTCGTCGCGCGGTGTTTGCACGGGACGAGAGCGTATCACGAAGCCCACGGGCCTCGGTGGCCGTCCGGGCCATGGCCTCGCGATTTGTCCCGGCGTTGCATGTTCGTTGTGCGATACCTGTTGGCCGTGAGGCGCTGGTCGAGCCTGCTCGTTTTGTTCGCCGGCCTCGCGTGCGCCTCGATGTCAGTCGCGCAGGAAGATCCGGTGCCCGACGCTGCACAGGACGGCGGGCAACCGCTCGATGCCGCGCCAGCCGCCGCGGTGGCCGCGACGTCCGAGCCGGCGCCGGTGCTCGACGCGCTGCTGCGCGGTCGCGTCTACGAGCGCGGGTCGGTGAGCCCCGTCGCGGACGCGCGCATCGTGAGCGCAGGTGGCCTCGAGACGAAGTCGGACTCGCACGGTCGCTTCGAGCTGCTGCTGCCCGCGGGTGATGTGCCCGTGGTGATCATCTCGGAGGCGCACGAGCCGATGCACGTGACCGAGCACCTCGTGTCGCACGGTGGCCTCAACGTCGAGTACCGCCTCACGCCGCTCGACTCGAAGAAGCGCTTCCGCAGCAAGGTGCGCGGCGAGTCGCACCACGAGGGCGAGCGCTTCGAGCTCCGCGACGAGGAGCTGCACATGGCGCCGGGCACGCTCGGCGATCCCTTCCGCACGATCGCGCTGCTCCCCGGTGTCGCCGCGCCGGTGCCGCTCCTGCCGCTGTGGGTCGTGCGCGGCTCGAGCCCGGGTACCAATGGTTTCTTCCTCGACGGTATGCGCATTCCGCAGCTGTTCCACTTCCTCGTCGGCGGCGGCATCGTGCAGTCCAGCCTCGTCGATCGGATCGACTTCTACCCGAGCGCGTACGACGCGACGTTCGGTCGCTTCTCGGGCGGCATCGTCAACGGCGAGACGCGACCCGCGCGCGATGGCTACCACGGCCAGGTCGAGCTCAAGCTCTACGACCTGTCGGGCCTGGTCGAGGCGACGCTCCCGAAGGGCGTGAAGCTCACGCTGTCCGGGCACTACGGCTGGCCCGCGTTCCTGGTGCACCTCTTCGACAAGAAGGCGGACCTCCAGTACTGGGACTTCCAGATGCGGCTCGACTGGAAGGGCGTCACCGTCCAGGCGCTCGGCTCGTTCGACTCGCTCTCGTTCGCCAGGGACCAGCTGACGAACGGGCAGAAGGAGACGATCCAGGATCGCTTCCGGCTCGCGTTCTATCGCGTGCAGATCCGTGATCGCGAGCGCTGGGGCCGCGTGGAGCTCGAGACCGGCGTCGTCGGTGGCATCGACGAGCTCGCGAGCTTCGGCGGTGCGGGCGTGCGCAAGGAGTCGCTCGCGTTCCGCGCGAACGTGTCGGCCAAGTGGAAGCGGTTCCGGCTCCTCGGCGGCGCGGAGATCGAGCTCCAGCGTTTCTCCGCCGTGAACTTCTCGCCGGGTCTCGCGGCGGCAGAGCCCGACGCGCTCGGCGACTTCGCGGGCAGCCGCGGCGGCCAGGTCGGCGGCGGTTACATCGAGGGTGTCATCGACATCGTCCCGCGCCGCTTCCAGGCCACCGTCGGGACGCGGCTCGACTTCTATCACGCAGGTCCCGTCACGCTGCTCGGGCTCGATCCGCGCATGCAGCTCAAGGCGCAGCTCCTGCCGCAGCTCAGCATCCACGGCGGCACTGGCCTCTATCAGCAAGCGCCCAGCTTCCCCGTCGGGCTCCCGGGCATCGACACCTTCGCGCTGCAGCTCGGCCTCCAGCGCGCCTGGCAGTCGGCCGTCGGCATCGAGGTGAACCTGCCGAAGGCGATCGATTTTTCGATCAGCGGTTACTACAACAAGTTCTGGAACCTCAACGACGGCAACATCATCGACGTCGTGCTCGGCTCGGGCAGCGACGCCGCGTGCGCCTCGCCGCCGCCCGAGTCGCTCACGGGCTTTCCTGCGCAGGTCACCCGCCAGCTGAACGGCGCGGCGTACGGGCTCGAGCTTTTGCTGCGCCGCAAGGTCGGCCGCGTGACGGGCTGGATCGCGTACACGCTCAGCAAGTCCGAGCGCATCTTCTCGTGCGGGCTGCGGCCGGGCGACTTCGATCAGCGCCACATCCTCAACGTGGTCGTGCAGGTGCGGCTGCCGTGGCGCCTCATCGCAGGCGCGCACCTCTACTTCGCGAGCGGTCGGCCGTACACGTCCTACCTGCAGAACGGTGTCGATGCGCTCCGCAACGATGCGCGGCTGCCGAACTACGTGCAGGTGGATCTGCGGCTCGATCGCGAGTGGCTCTTCAAGAAGTGGGCGATCTCGGCGTTCCTCGAGGTGGTGAACCTGACGTACTCGAGGGCGATCTTCCTGCCGAGCACCGCCACCGATGCGACGAGCGTCATGTCCGCGCTCGACTCGTCGAGCTTCCACTCGCTGCGCCTCATCCTGCCGACCCTCGGCGTGAAGGCGCGGCTGTGACGTCGCTCCTCGACAGCAAGAGGCGCGCGCGCCATCCTTCGCGCATGGCGAAGCTGCTCGCGCTCGTCTTCTTGCTCGCGGGTTGCAACTGGACCTTCGACAGCGACGCGCCGGCGTTTCCGCTGCTCGGCTCGCCGCCGCTCGAGAGCAGCCTCGTCAAGCTCAACGACGGGCCCGTGTACCTTTCCGCCATCGTCCTCGGCACGGACAACCAGCCGTGGCTCGCGCTGCAGGAGGACAAGGCGTCCATCAAGCTGCGCAACCTCGGCCCTGCCGGCGGCACCCAGACGCTGATGGGTGATCAGTTCATCATCCGCTACCGCGCGTTCTACACCTGGGTCCACGGCCCGGAGCCCACCGACGGCAGCCCGCGCGCCGACAAGCTGCAGATCAGCTCCGCCGGACAGACCACGCCGCCGAACGAGTTCGACTTTCCACTCGGTGCGGGCGCGCTCGTCGTCGGCGGCAACGAGGCCGTGCTGATCTACGCGCCGTTGCAGACCGTCATGACGGTCGACCACGCCACGGTCTACCGCACAGACCACAGCTTCCAGCGCGACGTTCCTTTGCCCGACGTCGAGTCCGCGCAGACGCTCGGCGGGACCTTCTTCAACGGCGACGGCAGCCTCTACTTCGACAAGGCGCGCTGCTCGGAAGGCTGCGCGTCTGCGAGCGACGTCGACAACGCCGATCGCGGCGGCACCGAACGGCGCGTGCTGACGGGACACTCGACGACGAGCAACGTCGACTATCCGCTCGGACCGCAGCCGCGTCGTTTGCTGTACTACGAGCCGTCCGTCGCGAAGCGCCAGTTCATCACGTGCGGCTCGAACGGGCTCGACGTGGTGCCGCTCGTGCCCTCTGCCGACAACCCGGCGCGCGTGCTCGACGACGCCGCGTGCGCGAGCCCGTTCTTCCAGTACCTGCGGCTCACCAACACCGATGGCACGACCACGCTGTACCTCTACTACATGATCGGCGAGGAGCTGCGCCGCGTGCCCGTCGACGGCTCTGCGCCACCGGCCCGCGCGTTCGATCGCGACATCGTGCGTGTGCTCGGCGTCGGCGGCGATCAGACCGTGCTGTACAGCCAGGATCCCGACAACAAGTACATCTACGGCGTCGGCGACGGCTGGATCGGCGACTGGCGCTTCGCCAACCGCGGCCGCCTGTTCTACCTGTCGGGCGATCACAAGAAGATGCGCTGGCTCGAGAACGCCGCGCAGGGCGGTGGTATCGGTGAGCTCCGCTCGGCACCCATCGGCGGCGCGTCCACGGCGCTCGCGCGCAACGTGTACGACTACGACGAGCTCGACGGGGGCCGCCTCCTCGCCGCAGCGAACCACGCGTACCGCGGCACGCAGAACCGCATCGTGGTCATCGACGACACGCACAAGGAAGCGCGCTGGGTCGCCGATCGCGCCGACGACTACTCGTTCATCCCTGGCTCGACGGACCTCCTCGTCGACATCGTCACGGGTGCGTCCACGTCCGACCTCGTTCGCGTCCCGCTGCCCCCCGACCCATACGCCGCCGTCGACGGTGGCACCGACTAGTTCTTGAACGGGTCCATCACATCCCGGCGTTGCTGCTTGTTGGCCTGGTGCGGAGGCGGAGTCGGGGCGAGCGACTTCTTGAGGAGCGACATGTCGTCACTCGTGGTGCTGTGGTGGCGCTTCTTGCTGCCATGCGGCTGACGCGGCTCGTCGGGCCCGCGGGCGACGCTCGGCGCGAGGAGCTGCGGATCGGACGGCACAGAGGGAGGCGGTGGCGGAGGAGGCGGCGGCGCCGGCGCGACGAGGACGGCCGGCGTCGCCGAGACCTTGGCGGGCGCGTGGCCCGCGCGCGTGCTCGACGCTGCGAGGTGCAGGTACGCGGCGAGCCCCAGCGCGCCTACCACTGCACCGCCGGCACCGGAGGCGAGGCTCGAGAGCACACCGCGCGAGCCCGGGCGTGGTGCAGGCACGTTCGCCGTCGTGACGAGCTCACCCGGAGGCTCGAGCGAGGGCTCGGTCTTCTCGGGCAGCCGGCCTTGCACGCGGACAGGGTGACTCTGGAGCGTCGGACGCAGCTCGTCGCTCGTCGTCGTGCCGGTGGACACCACCTGGTGCTCCTGCGTGTCGCGGCTCTCGGCCGTGGCCAGCCACGCACCCATGTCGTCGATGGTGTTCACGTACGATGCCGTCCTGCGCGCGATCTTCGAGCTCACGGTGCGGCGCTTGCCGGCACCCCCGTGTGGATCGGTGTCCGCATCGCTCAGCTGCAGCATGGGCACCGCGTCCTGGCTTTCGGTCACGCCATCGTCGATCCAGGCGAACGAGCTGTCTCCGGTCTCGAGCTCGGCGAAGCGCTCGCGGAGCAGCGCGCTCAGCTGCGTGGGACCGAACGCGAGCTCGTACAAGAACGGATCGAGCGCATCCGCCATCTCGGTGCCCGACTGGAAGCGCTTCGCCGGATCGCGCTCGAGCGCGCGCAGGACGATCGCGTCGAGCGCGGCGGGCACCTGCGGGTTGATGCGCGATGGCGGATACACCGTCGAGGAGAGCGCGAGCTCGAAGGACTCCTGATCGGTCTCACCCTGGAACAGACGCCGTCCCGTGAGCAGCTCGTGCGCGACGATCCCGACCGCGTACAGGTCCGTGCGGTGATCGACGGCCTTGCCGAGGATCTGCTCCGGCGCCGCGTAGCCGATCTTGCCCTTGAGCCCACCGACCTGCGTGAGCGAGGCGGACGCCGTGTTCAGCGCCTTCGCGACCCCGAAGTCGACGAGCTTCACGTTGCCGTCGATGGTGACCATGATGTTCGAAGGGGTCACATCCCGGTGGATGACGTGCAGTGGTTGCCCGCGCTCGTCGACGACGTCGTATGCGTAGGCGAGCGCGCGGCACACGTCGCGCGCCACGAGCACGGCAAAGCCGGGTGGTGGAGGGCTCTTCGGTCGCGCGCGTACGACGGCGAGCACGTCCTTGCCGTTCACGTACTCCATCGCGAGGTAGTACTCGCCGTCGAGCTCGCCGAGCTCGAAGACCTGCACGATGTTCGCGTGGCTCAGCATCGAGCACAGCTGCGCCTCGCGCATGAACATCGCCACGAAGTCTTCGTTGGTGAGTAGCTCCGGCAGGATGCGCTTCACGACCAGCGTGCGCTCGAAGCCCGCGGCACCGCGGTACTTCGCCTTCCACACCTCGGCCATGCCGCCTCTACCGAGGAGCTCGACCAGCTCGTACCTGCCGAACCGCCTCGGGGACGCCACGCAGCACCATCGTAACACGCCAGCCGACGATCCTTTTTTTCCACCGCCGCGCGCGAGGGATCCCGTTGGCCGACTCCGTGGCGTAGAGTCCCTGCCCATGCGTATCACCACCGACGAAGTCCGCGCCACCGCCGAGCTGGCGCGGCTCGAGCTGACGCAGGAGGAGATCGGCTCGCTCGAGCGCGATCTCTCCGCGATCCTCGCCTACATGACCGATCTCTCCGAGCTGGACACCACCGGCGTAGAACCGATGACGCACGCGGTGCCGCTCTTCGTGCGGCTGCGCGAAGACGTGCTCGGCCCGCAGCTCGACGTCGCGACCGCGCTCGCCGACGCCCCGCGCAGCGAGGGCTCGTTCTTCGAAGTGCCGAAGATCATCGAGGTGTCCGAGTGAGCGTCGTGAACGAGCTGATGTCCGCGACGGATCCCGTCGCCGTGATCGCCGACGCGGTGCGATCGAAGAAGGTCACCGCGCTCGAGGTCACCGAGGCGTACCTGGCGCGCATCGCCGAGCACGACGGCAAGCTCGGCTGCTACTACCGCGTCGACCAGGACGGCGCGCGCGCGCTCGCCAGGAACATCGACGAGAAGATCGCGCGTGGTGAAGACCCGGGCCTGCTCGCCGGTGTCCCCATCGGCGTGAAGGACCTGCTCGTCACGAGCGGCGTCGAGACGACCGCGGGCTCGAAGATCCTCGCCGGCTGGATCCCGCCCTACGACGGCACGGTCGTCGCGAAGCTCAAGGTCGCGGGCGCGGTTCTCCTCGGCAAGCTGTCGATGGACGAGTTCGCGATGGGCTCGTCGAACGAGACCTCCGCGTTCGGCAACGTGAAGAACCCGTGGGACGTCGCGCGCGTGCCCGGTGGCAGCTCGGGCGGCTCGGCGGCTTCTGTCGCGGCAGGCCTGTGCGCCGCGTCGATCGGCACCGACACGGGCGGCTCCATCCGTCAGCCCGCATCGCTCACCGGCACCATTGGTATCAAGCCCACGTACGGCCGCGTGTCGCGCTACGGCGTCATCGCGTTCGCGAGCTCGCTCGATCAGGTCGGCCCGTTCGCGCGGTCCGCCAGCGATGCGGCGCTCGTGCTCCGCGCGATCTCCGGACATGATCCGCACGACTCCACGTCGCTGCCCCAGAGCGTGCCCGACTGGTCTTCGGAGTCGAGCGATCCGCGTGGACTGCGCATCGGCGTGCCGGCCGAGTACTTCGATCACCTCGACGCGAGCATCGCCGCACCGGTGAACGCGGCGTTGAAGACGCTCGAGGCCGCGGGCGCCACGCTCGTCCCGGTGAAGCTGCCGCACACGCGCTACGGCGTCGCGGCGTACTACATCGTCGCCACCGCCGAGTGCAGCTCCAACCTCGCGCGCTACGATGGCATCCGCTACGGCCTGCGCGTGCCCGCCGACTCGCTCGCCGCGATGTACAAGAAGACGCGTGCTGCCGGCTTCGGCCCCGAGGTGAAGCGCCGCATCATGCTCGGCACGTACGCACTTCGTTCGGGCTACTACGACGCGTACTACCGCAAGGCGCAGCAGGTGCGGACGCTCGTGAAGCGCGACTTCGATGAGGCGTTCCGTCACTGCGACGTGATCGCGGGGCCGACGTCACCGCAGGTCGCGTTCAAGCTCGGCGAGAAGACCGCCGATCCGCTGTCGATGTACCTCTCCGACATCTACACGATCCCGTGCAACCTCGCTGGCCTGCCTGGCATGTCCATCCCGTGCGGCTTCGCTCGGCCGAAGGACGGCGGACCCGAGCTCCCCGTCGGCCTGCAGCTGCTCGCCGCGCCACTCGCCGAGGGCCAGATCTTCCGCGCCGCGCGCGCGTTGCAGCAGCGCACCGACTTTCACACCCGTCGTCCGCCGGAGTTCGCATGAGCATCACCGCAAAAGAACGCGCCGAGTTCGAGGCCGTCATCGGCCTCGAGTGTCACGTCCAGCTCCAGACCACGACGAAGGCGTTCACGTCCGCGTCGGCGGCGTTCGGTGGCGCGCCGAACTCGCACGTCGATCCGTACACGCTCGCGCTCCCGGGGACGCTCCCCGTGCTGTCGCGCGCTGCCGTCGAGTGCGCGCTCAAGATCGGTCTGGCCACGAGCTGCACGATCCGGCGCGTGTCGCGCTTCGCTCGCAAGCACTACTTCTATCCGGATCTGCCGAAGGGCTACCAGATCTCGCAGTTCGACGAACCACTGTGCGAGGGCGGCACGGTCGAGTTCCCGATGCCCTGCAAGCCCGGCGAGAAGCCCGAGCTGCGGAGCGTGCGGCTCACGCGCATCCACATGGAAGAGGACGCGGGCAAGAACACGCACGTCGTCGGCACGCCGTACTCGCTCGTCGACTACAACCGCGCCGGCGTCCCGCTCGTCGAGATCGTGAGCGAGCCCGACATCCGCTCGTCGGCCGAGGCCGTCGCGTACCTCCGCGCCATCCGTCAGATCGTTCGCTACCTCGGGATCTCCGACGGCAACATGGACGAGGGCTCGCTCCGCGCCGACGCGAACGTGTCGGTGCGGCCCGTCGGGCAGGCCGAGTACGGCACCAAGGCCGAGCTCAAGAACATGAACTCGTTCAAGAACATCGAGGCGGCGATCGAGTACGAGATCGTGCGACAGATCGAGCAGATCAAGCGCGGCGAGCGCGTCGTGCAGGAGTCTCGACTGTGGAACGTCGAGAAGGGCATCTCCATCGCCATGCGCTCGAAGGAAGAGGCGCACGACTACCGCTACTTCCCCGAGCCCGACCTGCCGCCGCTGTCCGTCGACGATGCGTGGATCGAGGACGTGCAGCGCGCGCTGCCGGAGCTGCCGGTCGCCAAGCGCCGTCGCTACGTCGAGGTGCTCGGGCTCAGCGAGTACGACGCCGCGGTGCTCACCGCCGATCAGGCCATCGCCACCTACTTCGAGGCCGCGCACCACGACGGCGCGCCGCCGAAGCTCGTCGCCAACTGGCTCGCATCCGAGCTCCTCGGGCGCCTGAACAAGGACGAGAAGACCATCGAGCAGTCGCCCATCTCGGCGTCTGCGCTCGCGGGGCTCACCAAGCTCGTCGACGACAAGACCATCAGCGGCAAGATGGCCAAGGGCGTCTTCGACACCATGTGGGCCACGGGCAAGAGCGCGAAGCAGATCGTCGACGAGGAGGGCCTCGTCCAGGTCACCGACTCGACCGCCATCGAGGCCGCCTGCAAGGCCGCCGTCGACGCCAACCCCAAGCAGGCCGACGCCTATCGTGCCGGCAAGACCACGATGCTCGGCTTCTTCGTCGGCCAGGTCATGAAGGCGACGCAGGGCAAGGCCAACCCCGAGCTGGTGAACGAGATCTTGAAGAGCCTGCTCGGCGGCTGAGGACTGCACGGCGAATCGTCAGGATTCGGAGGCGTCGCCCTGACCAGGATGTCCTGCGGCCGCAGATTTCCATCGCGGCAGGCGTCGCACACCACACGATCTCATCGACTTGTACTTGGTACCGAGCTTGCGACTGGAGGACCTATGGGAAAAACTTTCGTTTTCGTGGTCGGCGTCGTGGCGCTGCTGGCGGCGTGTCACCATGACAGCTTGCAGATCGGTGCCGATGCGGGCGGTCAGCACGACGATGGCGGGAGCCACCTCGGGGACGCTGGCGACTTTTCGGTCGCGTGCAATGCGATCAAGGACGAGCAGAGCTGTCGCGGTCGTGCCGATTGCATCGCGGACACCTGCACCGCATGCAGCTGCACGCCCGCGTTTGCCGCATGCCGGGCGTCCGCTGACCCACAGACGCAGTGCCCTGCGCTCGGCTGCCCCAGCCCGGAGTGTTGCAAGAAGGCGAGCGATTGCAGCGGCGGAAGTATGTGCCAGATCCCACCGTTGCAACTCGGCTGCGGTGTCTGCGACCCGCAACCGAGCACCTGCGACAAGGACTCGGATTGTGCCGGCTCGCAGGGCCCGAGCATCTGCGCGCCCACGCGCTGTGGCTGCACGGCATCGCTGAGCTGCCAGGCCGGCTGCACCAGCAACGACGACTGTCAGGAGATCGAGCAATGCGGCAGCGATCATCGCTGCAAGCCGCGACCGTGCGACGCCACCTGCACCGGGAACTACGCGTGCGATACCGGGAGTGCGACCTGTGTGCGCAAGGCCTGCAGCAGCGACCACGACTGTGCAGTGCCCGGGTTCTGCATCGAAGGGGCGTGCTCGAAGTTCGTCGGTCAGTGCGTCCAACCTGCCGCGTAGCGGTGGCGACGATTCCCCTCCCGCGGTCGTAAATGTTACGTAGCGTGCATGCGCACGCTCCTCGCCTCGCTTCTCCTGCTCTGCGCCTGTGACGGCGCACCGGGCACCAGGGTCCGCATGGATCTGTCCGCGGACACCACCGTCGCGGGCCACTTCTTCGACATCCCGTATCCGTCCGATCTGCGGCTCGACGCGCAGCACCACCCACGGCTGTCGGGCTGGCCGAACCCGGACGCCTTCCCGCTCATCCAGGGGCTCGTGGACAGCGTGGCCACACGGACGTACTGGCCCGTGCTGGCGGTGGCCTACTTCGACTTCGATGCGCCGCTGGGTGCGCGGTCGTTGAAGGACGCGGTGCCGACGGACGTCACCGCGCCGGTGCTGCTCGTCGATCTGTCCGACACGCCGCCGGCACGCGGTCGGCTGACGCCGGTGTGGTTGCAGAGCGGGCTCACCGACGAGTACCTGAGCGCGACGACGCTGGCGGTCGCGGCACGACCCGGCTTCGTGCTCGCGCCGGGTCGCACCTACGCGTTCGTCGTGAGGCGCTCCTTGAACGACGGCAAGGGCCACGCGCTCGGCGTCGCTCCCGAGATGGCGACGCTCGCGCGCGGCGGGACGCCGGCGGGCTCGAGTGGTGCCGCGGCCAAGGCGCTGTATGCGCCGCTGTGGCCGGTGCTGAAGGAGCTCGGCGTACGCACCGACGACATCGCGGCCGCGACCGTGTTCACGACAGCCGATGCGGTCGCCGAGACGAAGGCCATCACCGACGGAGCGCTGGCCACGCACAAGGTCACCGTCGACAACCTCGCGCTCCACGCGGGCGACGGCGACCACGATCGCTACTGCGCGCTGTCCGGCACCGTCACGTTCCCGCAGTTCCAGCGCGGTGCACCGCCGTTCAACTCGGACGGCCTGCTCGTGTTCGACGAGCAGGGCGCGCTGGTCAAGCAGCGGGACGAGGTCGCCGAGGTCGTGATCACGATCCCGAAGCAGCCCATGCCGGCCGGTGGGTACCCGTTCGTCCTCTACTTCCACGGCTCGGGCGGCAACGCCTACGAGATCACCGACGCGGGACCCGTGGGACCGAACGACGACGAGAGCATCGGCAAGGGGCTCGGGCCTGCCTACGTGGTGGCCCCGGAGGGCTTCGCGATGGCCGGTACCGACCTGCCCATCTCGCCGGGCCGCGTGCCGGGCGCCACCGACTACGCGTACGTGAACCCGCAGAACCTCGCCGCCACGCGCGACATCTTCCGGCAGGGTGTCATCGAGCAGCGTCTGTTCGCGGCCGCGCTCCACGACCTCGTCATCCCACCGTCGGCGCTCGGGACGTGCACGGGCGCGACGCTGCCCTCCGGCGCGACGGGTTATCGTCTCGACCCGTCGAAGATGTTCGCCCAGGGCCAGTCGATGGGCGGCATGTACACGAACCTCGTCTCCGCCGTGGAGCCGCAGATCCGCGCCGCGGTGCCGACGGGGGCGGGCGGCTACTGGCAGTACTTCATCCTCGAGACGTCGTTCGTGCCCAACGCGCCCGAGCTCCTCTCCACGTTCTTCCGCATCGACGCGACGAGCTTCGTCCACCCGGTGCTGACGCTGTTCGAGGCCGCGACCGAGCCCTCGGATCCGCTCGTCTCGACGCCGCGGCTCGGGCACGATCCACTGCCTGGCAGCCCCGTGCGCTCGGTGTACGAGGTGGTCGGCAAGGACGATCCCTACTTCCCCACGGAGGTCTACGACACGATGGCGCTCGGCTACGATCACGTGGAGGCAGGGGACATCCAGTGGCAGTCGATGCAGGACGCGCTCGCGCTCGACGGACGTGCGGGCCTCCTTCCGTACCCGGTGCGCGCCAATCGCACGTCGGTCGATGGCACCCCGTTCACGGGCGCCGTGATCCAGTACCTCGGCGACGGCGTCGCGAGCGCGCACCAGATCTACCGCCAGCTCGACGCGGTGAAGTACCAGTACCGCTGCTTCCTGAAGAGCGCGCTCGCGGGCATGCCGACCATTTACGCACCGGCCCCGATCGACTCCGCTTGCCCGTGAGCCGCACCGCGGCCCGTACACCCGGGTGAGCTTCCTCGACGACAACCTCTCGCCGCTCCGCTGGCAAGACGACGCGCTCCTGCTCCTCGATCAGCGGCTGCTCCCGAACGAGGAGAAGTGGCTCACGCTCTCCTCCTACGAGGACGTCTGCACGGCCATCCGCGAGCTCGCCGTGCGCGGCGCGCCGGCGATCGGTTGCGCGGCCGCGTACGGCGTCGCGCTCGGGCTTCGAAAGGTGGGACCAGGCGGCATGGCGCGCGTCCACGCCGAGCTCCTTTCGACCCGGCCGACGGCGGTGAACCTGTCCTGGGCCCTCGAGCGGATGAGAAAAGTTCCGCTGTCGTTCGAGGCGCTCCTGGCCGAGGCGCACGCGATCAAGGATGAAGATCTGCACGCGTGCCGCACGATGGGCGCGCTCGGTGCGCCGCTGCTCCCCGACGGCGGGATCCTCACGCACTGCAACGCGGGCGCGCTCGCGACCGGCGGCTACGGCACGGCGCTCGGCGTGATCCGTGCGGCGGTCGCACAGGGTCGCGCGATCCGCGTGTTCGCCGACGAGACGCGTCCGGTGCTGCAGGGCGCCAGGCTCACCGCGTGGGAGCTGCAACGCTCGGGGATCGACGTCACGATCATCACCGACAGCATGGCCGCGCACCTCATGGCCACGGGCGAGATCAAGGGCGTGGTCGTCGGTGCCGATCGCATCGCGCGCAACGGCGACACGGCGAACAAGATCGGCACGTACTCGGTCGCGCTCGCGGCGGCTGCGCACGGGCTGCCATTTCTCGTCGCTGCGCCGTGGTCGACCGTGGACCTCGCGTGCGAGAGCGGCGCGCACATCCCGATCGAGGAGCGATCGGCCGACGAGGTCACGCACCACGGTGGGCGTCGCCTCGTTCCCGAGGGGGTGCGCGTGCGCAACCCGGCGTTCGACGTGACCCCGGCGCGGTACCTCACCGCCATCGTGACGGAGCGCGGCATCGCCGGGCCGCCGTTCGTGGAGTCGCTCACGCTGCTCCGGGACAAGCGATGAGGACCCCGGTGACGCTTCTTTTTGCTTTCTCGAACCAGAAGTTCTAGAAGCCCCACCCTACGGGTAACTCATTGGGATGATCCGGAGTTCGGGCCGGTCCCGGTCCAAAAACGATTGACAAGGGAAGGCTCGTCCGTAGACTCGCCTCTCCGTTTAGCAAGGGAGTTCGATCATGTACGCAGTCATCACGACGGGGGGCAAGCAGTACCGGGTCAAAGCCGGTGACCTCCTGCACGTCGAGAAGCTCGACGGCGCCAAGGGTTCGGTCACGTTCGACCAGGTCCTTCTCGTCTCCGACGGTGGATCCGTCAAAGT
Source organism: Polyangia bacterium (assembly GCA_039923495.1). GTDB lineage: Bacteria > Myxococcota_A > Polyangia > Palsa-1104 > Palsa-1104 > JBDTCO01. The sequence continues at coordinate 7,350 of JBDTCO010000074.1, read as the reverse complement.
CGGTGCGCCGACGGTTGTTGGAGCCAAGGTCGTCGCCGACGTCATCACCTACACCGACAAGGGCGCCGAAGCGCAGGGTCGTCCGTCCACGGCGCGTTCGCGTGGTCTCGGTCCCAAGCTCATCGTCTACAAGTACCGTCGCAGGAAGGGCTACCGCAGGAAAAACGGTCACCGCCAGCCCTTCACGGCGATCAAGATCACCAGCATCAGCGCCTAAGGACGGAAGACCATGGCTCATAAAAAAGGACAGGGCTCCTCGCGCAACGGCCGCGACTCCAACGCACAGAAGCGTGGCGTCAAGGTCTTCGGCGGCGAGCAGGTCATCGCGGGCAACATCATCATCCGCCAGAAGGGCACCGTGTTTCACCCCGGTGAGGGCGTCGGTCTCGGCCGCGACTTCACGATCTTCGCGCTCGTTCCCGGCGTCGTCGAGTTCACGTCCTTCCGCAAGAAGGGCACCGAGCGCAGCCGCGTGCACGTTCGCACCGCGCCGGCCGCCGCTGTCGCAGCCTAGCTCTCCCCCGGGCGACGTCGCGTCGCCCTCGTAACACCCTCTCAAAATGCAATTCATAGACGAGTGCACCATCACCGTCCGCGCTGGTCGCGGGGGTGATGGCTGTGCTGCGTTTGCAGGGACGAGCAACGATCCACGTGGCGGCCCCGCGGGCGGCGACGGCGGCAAGGGTGGCTCCATCCTCCTCCTCGCGCACTCGCAGCTCTCGACGCTGCTCGATCTTCGCTACCAGCGCGAGTACCGCGCGCCGCGTGGCGAGGACGGGCAGGGCCGCGACAAGTACGGCAAGGGCGCCGAGGACGTGATCGTCCGCGTTCCCACCGGCACCGTCGTGTACGACGAGGAGTCGGGCGAGGTGCTCTGCGATCTCGTCGACGATGGTCAGCGCTTCATCGCCGCGCAGGGTGGGCTCGGAGGCTGGGGCAACATCCACTTCGCGACGGCCACGTATCAGGCGCCGCATCGTGCAGAGCGGGGCGAGCCCGGGCAGGAGCGCGATCTCCGCCTCGAGCTGAAGCTGCTCGCCGACGTGGGCCTCCTCGGCTATCCGAACGTCGGCAAGTCGACGTTCATCTCTTCCGTCTCCCGCGCGAAGCCGAAGATCGCCGACTACCCGTTCACCACGCTGGTCCCGCACCTCGGCGTCGTCGGGCTGCCCGGCGGTCGCAGCTTCGTCCTCGCGGATATCCCGGGCCTCATCGAGGGGGCCGCCGATGGCCATGGGCTCGGGCACCGCTTCTTGCGCCACGTCGAGCGCGCGCGTGTGCTGCTGCACCTCCTCGAGCTCAACCCCGATCTACCGGATCGTGATCCGCTCACGGACCACGACGTCATCAACCGCGAGCTCGAGCGCTTCGACCCGGAGCTCGCGGAGCGTCCGCAGATCGTCGTGCTCGGCAAGATGGACCTGACCGAGACGAAGGAAGCGTATCCCTCGCTGAAGAAGGCGTTCGCGAAGCGCGGCGTCACGCTCCACGCCGTGTCTTCGGTGAGTCGGCATGGGCTGGCGCCGCTCCTCGAAGAAGTCTGGAAGCTAGCGAAAGTTGACGCATCTTGATCGACTCCTCGCGTCAGGGTATAAGGCCGTCCTCCACCTACATCCCCGGTTTCCGCGGGGCCTTTCCGTTCGAAGAAGGTCAGAGAAGGCATATGATGGCGTACCGGATCGGGTCCCCGGCTGTTGCAATGATGGCACTGCTCGGGCTCTCGCTCGACGTCTCGTCCGTCGCGCGCGCGCAGGGCTCCACGCCAGCGGCGGCGCCGACGGCCCAGCCCACCAGCGGGCCGACTGGCGCGAGCAGTGGTCCGAACGCGAACATGCCCGCGTCCGGCACGAGCGCGCCGCAGTCGGGCACCAGCATGCCCGGCGCCGCGACGACCGTGCCCGCGTCGGCCGATGATGCGTCGGCGTCGACGCCGTCCGGTGCGTACAACGTCAAGCTCCACGATCTCGAGCGCAAGGTGGACGAGCTGAAGGAGCAGGTCTTTCGCTCGAAGGCACGCCTCAGCCTCCTCAAGGAGTCCGTCCTTCACGGCGTCATCGCCGGCGCGCGCTCGGCCATCACGTTCAAGAGCGAGATGACCGGTCTCTACGTGCCCATCCGCTACAGCTTCTCGCTCGACGGTACGGAGATCTTCTCGAAGATCGACGACAGCGGCAAGCTGAAGGACCAGAAGGAGTTCGACGTGTACACCGGCAGCATCACGCCGGGTAACCACACGCTCTCGGTGCAGCTCGTCTACCAGGGCAACGCGTACGGCGTGTTCGCGTACCTCAAGGGCTACAAGTTCACGGCGCGCTCGAGCCACACGTTCACGGCCTCCGAGGGCAAGCAGCTGCAGGTGAAGGTCGTCGGGTACGAGAAGGGCAACGCGGTCACGACCGATCCGAAGGATCGTCCGGCCATCGACTTCCGCGAGTCCATCACCGACGACAGCAAGACCCCTGCCGTCGACGCGCAGAAGCCCACCGCCGCAGCGGGCCAGTAGCCTGACTGCGAGGGCAACAATGAGCTTCCGTCGCACGCTCGTCGCGCTCGGTCCCGTCGCTCTGCTGGCGGGCTCGTCGTTCGTCACGCCCGCCTTCGCGGATCGTGTCGACGATGCGAGCGCCAAGGTGTTCGAGCTCGAGGGGAGGCTGACCGCGCTCGAGGGGAGTCTGCGTCCGCCCGAGGAGGAAAAGGGCCAGCTCGCGGAGCGCCGCCTCATCGACGCGGAGGTCGCGTACGAGCTCAAGAACTACGACGCGTCGTCGATCATCCTCTACGATCTCATCGAAAAGTATCCGACGTCGAGCGTGTATGGCGAGGCGCTGTACTACCTCGCGGACTCGCTCTACCTCAAGCGCGACTACTTCTCGTCGCGCCGCTACTTCGAGAAGCTCGTCGAGGCAGGCCCGACCAACGCGAAGTACCAGCAGGCGCTCGAGCGGCTCGTCGAGCTCTCGCTGCACACCGGAGACTACGCGCCCGTCGACGGCTACCTCGCCAAGCTCGCGCAGCTCCCGCAGAGCCAGCAGCTCGTGACCGTCCCCTACGTCGCCGGCAAGTACTATTATTTCCGTCGGCAGTTCGAGCAGGCCATCACGACGCTCCGCACGATCCCCGTCGGTAGCAAGTACTACATGCACGGCATGTACTTCATCGGCGCGGCCAATGTCGCGCTCGGCAAGGCGCACCTGCCGGACGCGATGGCTGCCTTCGAAGCGATCATCGCCGCCGTGCCGCCAGAACCCGCCGCGCAGCCGAAGCCGGGTGAGCCCGTGCCCGCGACCCTCGACGCCGCGCAGGTGCTCATCGTCGAGCTCGCCCACCTCGGTCGCGCACGCATCCTGCTCGATCAGGGCAAGCTGCCCGAGGCGATCAACGAGTACGCGAAGGTCCGCAACGGTCCCAACTTCAACGACGCGCTGTACGAGAGCGCGTGGGTGAGCATCAAGGGCAAGGACTACGTCAAGGCGACGCGTCAGCTCGACCTCTTGCTCCTCGACAACCCCGACTCGACGCTCGCGCCGGAAGTGCGGCTGCTGTCGGGCAACCTCTACATCCGTCAGACGCGCTGGGGCGATGCCGCGGCGAGCTTCACGAAGACGCGCGAAGACTACGAGCCGCTCTCGAAGGAGATCACGGCGGCGCTGAATCAAGAAGGCGATGCAGTCGCATACTTCCGCGGTCAGATCGCCAAGAACCTGACGCACTTCGATCTGGCGAAGATCGTCCCCGCGGACGCGGTGCGGTGGATGAAGGACGACGGCGACACGAACCGCCTGCGCGGCCTCCTCTCCGACGAGAGCGAGCTCGGCCAGCAGCTCACCGACACCGACGACACGATCCGTCGCCTCGAGCGCGCGGTGAACGGCGCCGGCAAGGTCAACGTGTTCCCCGAGCTCGCGCGTGCCCGCATGAAGGGGGTCGAGATCGACAACTCGCTCATCGAGCAGAAGAAGATCCTCGGCGCGCGAGAGCGACAGCTCATGGACCCGGTCGCCGGCGACCAGATGCCCGAGCTCGTGGCGATCGAAGCCGAGCGCAACATGCTCGAAGAGCGTCTCCACCAGCTCCCCACGAAGGACGACACCATCGTCGAGCGCCAGAAAAAGGCGCGCGCGGCGTTCAACGAGATCGACAAGCACGCCGTCGAGGTGCAGGTCGCGCTGCTCGGCGTGCGCGCGCAGCTCGTCGCCACGGGCAAGTTCTATCGCGACTCCGTCCAGCACACGCTCACGCCCGATCAGCAGCGCGAGGCGCTCGCCGAGCTCGACCGCCGCATGGCCGAGCTCGATGAGGAGCAGGCGGGCATCGACGCGGTCCGCAAGGATCTCGAAGACGCCGGTCAGTCCATCGGTGCGGACGACTCCGACATGCGCGCAGGCGAGGCCGTCAAGCAGCAGTACGCGGAGCTGCTCCGTCGCCAGAACGCGCTGCTCGTGAAGGTCAGCTCGCGCATGTCCGGCGCCGATCGCGCGAAGGCGGAGCAGATCCAGGCCGTGCTCGCGCGCGCCGACGGCATCGAGCAGAAGCTGCGCGTCTACAACGGCAAGATCGACGTGCTCGCGGATGAAAAGCTCGTGCCGATCCGCGGCACCATCGACGAGGAGAAGGGGCGCGTCGCCGGCTATCGCGCGCTCCTCACGGGCTACGACGGCGAGTCCGCCGAGGTCGGCGGCGGAGTCCTCGCGCAGTCGCTCCGCTCCGTCTCGACGCGCTTCTACAACATCGTCGTGCGCTCCGACGTGGGCATCATCGACGTCGCCTGGGCCCTCAAGGACTCCGCGACGAAAGAAACCAACCGCCTCGTCTCCGAGCGCAAGCGCGAGCTCAAGCTGCTCGATGACGATTTCAAAGAAGTACTGAAGGAGAACCCGTGAGTCGCGGCATGAGACAGCTCGTCGTCGCGGGTCTTCTTTTTGCGGGTGGGGTCGCCGAGGCGCGCGGTCATGGGCCTTACTACGCGGCCAATGGTCCGGGCCCGGGTCAGGCGCTCGACGAGAAGGCGGAGCTCGCGGGTATCGAGGCCGAGGTGCGTCGCTTCGAGGAGGCCACGCACGAGTACGAAGGCACGATCACGCACATCGTCAAGCAGGAGTACGCCAAGAAGCGCAGGGCGCTGATGGAGCGCTACCAGGGGCAGCTCGATCAGCTCGACAAGGACGTGCGGGTCCGTCGCGACAGCGCGATCCTGCTGTTCGAGAACTTCCTCGCCAAGTACCCGTCGGATGGTCGCTGGTCGCCGGACGCGATGTTCCGGCTGGCCGAGCTGTACTTCGAGCGGGACTTCGACGACTACCTGACCGCGACTGCATCGCAGGCTACCGGCAACGCCGACATCAAGCCCGACTACACGAAGACGATCAATCTGTACAAGGCGCTCGTGCAGCGCTTCCCGAACTACCGTCTCATCGACGGTGCGCTCTACCTCATGGGCTGGTGCCTCAACGAGATGGGCAAGGAGAGCGAGTCGCTGGTCGCGATGCAGGCGCTCACGTGCGCCAACAAGCACTCGCCGCTCGAGGCGCCGCCGGCCATCGCGCCGCAGACTGGCAAGGAGACGGGCTTCGTCGACCCGTACGGCGACTGCGAGCCCGTGAAGAAGGACTCGCACTTTCTGCCCGAGGCGTGGACGCGCATCGGCGAGTACCACTTCGACAACAACGAGCTCTCGTCGGCGATCGCGGCGTACCAGCGCGTGATCCGCTTCACCGACTCGCCGTACTACGACAAGGCGCTCTACAAGCTCGCGTGGTCGTTCTATCGCGCCGATCGGTACATGGAGGCCATCAAGAACTTCGACGATCTCATCGTGTTCTCCGACAAGAAGAAGGCGGCGTCCGGTAACGAGGGCTCCGACCTCCGCACCGAGGGGATCCAGTACCTCGGGATCTCGTTCGCGGAGAAGGACTGGAACGGCGACTCGCTCGACGATCCGGAGAGCGGTCTCGATCGCGCGAAGAGCTTCTACAAGGGTCGCGAGCAGGAGCCGCACGTCCGCGAGGTCTTCGCCAAGCTGGGCGACATCCTCTTCGACGAGACGGAGTACTTCCGCGCGATCGCCGTCTACAAGTACACGCTCGAGCAGTGGCCGTACGACCCGAGCAACCCGAAGCTCCAGGATCGCATCGTCACGGCCTTCGAGCGGCAGCGTGACTTCGGCAACGCGCTGAAGGAGCGCGAGACGCTCGCGAAGAACTATCTCAAGGGCTCCGACTGGTACAAGCACAACCGCGACAACAAGGAGGCCACCGACGCGGCCGCCGAGCTCGCGGAGTACGCGCTCATCCAGGCGGCGGTCAACCATCACAAGGCGGCGCAGGATCTGAAGAAGGTCGCTGCGTCGGAGGCCAAGCCGGATCCGCGCCTCTACGAGAACGTCGCCAAGGAGTACGCGATGGCGGCCGATGCGTACGAGCGTTACCTCGAGGCGTATCCGAACTCGAAGAACACGTACGAGTACTCGTACTCGTACGCGGACACGCTCTACTACTCGGGCCGCTTCGCCGACGCTGCGAAGGCCTACGAGAAGGTCCGCGACTCGAACCTCGACAACAAGTACGCGGAGGACTCCGCCTTCAACGCGGTCAAGTCGTACGAGAAGCAGCTCGAGACCGACACCGCCGCGGGCAAGTACACGCAGCCGCCCATGCCGAAGGTCGGCGAGGTGAAGGTGCCGGTCACGCCGATCCCGATCCCCGAGCTGGTGCTCAAGACGCAGGCGGCCTACGACACCTACGTGAAGGTCGTGCCGAAGTCCGGTCGCGTGCCGACGCTGTCGTACAAGGCGGCCGAGATCGACTACCGCTACCTGCACTGGGACACGGCGCGTCCGCGCATGGAAGCGCTCGTCGCCAAGTTCTGCAAGGACGGCGACATCGGCGCGAACGCCGGCAACGCGCTCATCGTGAGCTACACCATCGAGAACAACCTCGACAAGCTCGACGAGTGGGCCAACAAGCTCCGCACGCTGTCGTGCGGCTCGAAGGAGGTCGCGGCAAAGAACGCGACGGAGCTCGGCAAGCTGTCGCTCGGCATCAAGTTCAAGCGCGCCGATCAGCTGCTCGCCGACAAGAAGTACGAGGAGGCCGCAGCGCTCTACGTGCAGATCGTCGATGCCGATCCGAAGGGTGACGACTCGGACAAGGCGCTCAACAACGCCGCGGTCGCTTACGAGAACGTGAAGCGGTTCGCTGCCGCGACGCGATTGTACGAGCGCATTGTCGCCGAGTACCCGACGTCGAAGTTCGTCGATGACGCCTTGTTCCGCACGGCCGTCTCGTATCAGAAGGGCTTCGAGTTCGGATACGCCTCGAGGTAGCGCTCGTACGCATCGGCCGCCATCGCGTA
>JBDTCO010000073.1:0-58845 GCA_039923495.1 Polyangia bacterium | reverse complement strand
AAGCAGTCCCACAGTAAACGTCTAAAAAGACTGGCATCTCGGCGACGTTGGGACTGTTTACTGCTGAATTAGTTAATGATTCCGTGTGCTAAGCCGAGAATCGCACTCTAGAGGTCAACAGTTCGATCCTGTTAACCTCCACCGATTAGCCGTATTGGCAAAGGGTCCTGCCTAGTTGGCGGGACCCTTTTTTGTTTCGATTGCCCTCGGATGGCTGTGATCGATACGCCGTCATTACCGTCCCACCGGGCTTTGCGGTCCGTCCCCCGCTGAGATGCCTGAGCGCCTGCCGATGCTTCTCTCCCCCGGCTGCTCCTGCATCCGCGTAGCGCTGCAGCGTGGTCGCCTCCTCCTCGTTCCAAGCTTGTTTGCGAGCGCGCGCGCTGAAGCGGCCGATCACCGCGAGCGTGGAAGCGTCGACTCCACCCCGACCCTCCACTCGCTTCGACGCCGCCTCCGCGTTCGAGTCGATCGACGCTGCTCAGGCTCGCGGGCCGAACTCCCCGCGCTTCCAGTCGCTTGCTCTCGAACGTGACCAGTGGCAACATCAACACTTGTGAATGTTGCCACGTATCAACTCCCGGCCGTGCTCGACGCCGATCGAGTTCGCGCGGCTCGCGACGGTATCCCGGCCGCCGACGTGGTCAACGAAGCGATCGAGGTCTTCAAGGCTCTCGCAAATCCGATCCGTGTCCGCATCCTTCATGCGCTGGCCCATGACGAGCTCTCGGTAGGCGATCTCGCGCACGCCTTCGAGTTGCCACTGTCGACCGTGAGCCATCAGCTCTCCCTGCTGCGCAGGGTGCGCCTCGTCGCCAGCCGTGACGAGGGACGGCTCACCATCTACCGCGCCACGGACCAGTTCGTCGGGCGGCTTGTCCACGATGCGCTCGGTCACGCGGTGACCCGTATCCCTGGTGCACATCACCATCACCCCCACGGCGTGAAACGGAAGAAGCGACGCTGATGCGCGCGCTGCTGTCCATGATGTTTCTGTGCACGAGCGCGCCGATGCTCGCGCAGTCTCACGAGCTCAGGCTGGACCGTGAGCGGGTCGTGGCGCTGGCGCGCGAGCAAGCGCCGCTCGTCGCCATGGCCGATGCTCGCATCGGCGAAGCGCGTGCCCACCGCGTCGGCGCGCGCAGCCCCGTCGCGGTGAATCCAGAGGTCGGAATCCTCGTGGGGCCGAGAGTCCTGGCATCTTCAATCATCGTCGACGCGGTGGCGACGATAACCGTGCCCGTGGATATCTCCGGCGCGACGAGCATACGCGCCCGGGAGGCTGATCAGCGCACGAGCTCCGCAGAGGCGGAAGCGCAAGACGTACGCCGCCTGGCCATCGGCGCCGCCCTGGACGCGTGGATCGTGGCGGTCGGTACCGAGGAGCGTGCGCGCCTCGAGCAGGAGCGCGGCCAGCTCGACGACGATCTGTACGCTTCGACTCGCATCCGTCGACAGGCCGGCACGATCGGTGATCTCGAGCTGCAGCTTGCCGCGGTCCTCAAGGCAGATGGTGCGGCGAGGCGGTCACGTGTGGAAGGTGAGCGCGAGGTCGCGCTCCTGCTTCTACTCGGGCATCTCGGACTCTCTCCGCAGAGTCAGGTTCGACTCGCGGGCACTCTGGAGGCCCCCTCGGCTCCACCGCTCGAGGACCTCCTTGCGAAACTTTCCCAACGACCCGACCTCGCACGCACACGCATCGAGATGGCAGTCGCGCAGACGGACGTCGGCCTTCAACAGCACCTGGGGATCCCGTCCCCGCGCTTCACTGCAACGGGTGGAAGAGATAACGAGCTGTTCTTTCGTGGGGGGTTAGATCTGCCGATTCCCGTCTACAATCGAAATCAAACTGCGCGAGCGGTCGCCGCCGCCCGTCGAACGACGATCGCGCTCGAGTACGCCCAGGTGGCGGTGCGGGCAGAAATCGAGCTTCGCGCGGCCTACGCGAGCTACCTCGCGGCACAGCGTTCCTGCGAGCTGCTTCGAGCCGCTGCGCCCGCCATGGCCGATGCCGAGCACCTGGCGATCAGGGCCTACGAACTCGGCCAGTCGACGCTGCCCAATCTGATCGTCGCTCGACGCGAGACCGCTGCAACGCGCCAGGCGTATCTCGAAGCGCGCGTCTCTGTCGCGCGTGCGCGCATCGCTCTCGACGCTGCGGCTGGAGCACTGCCATGAAATCCTTCCTGTGGCTCTTCGTCATCGCGGCTGCCTGCAACGAGCGCGGCCCGAAGCCCGTAGAAAAAGCGGGCCCCGTGGCTTCCAGGGTCGTCGAGCTCACCGCGCAGGGAGTGGCGAACGCGGACGTACGCACGATGAAGCTCGAGACGATCGCGTTCAGACCGCAGCTTCGGGTCATCGCGACCGTGAGCGGTGATCCGAAGGGCATCGCGCGCATCGGTTCCCGCGTGCCCGGCCGAGTCGCGAAGATCGATGTCTCGCTCGGCGATCACGTAAAAAAGGGACAGGCGCTCATCGAGCTAGACGCCGTCGAGACCCATCAGGTCACGCTGGATCTCGCGACCGCGAAGGCTCGCGTTCGCGCATCCGATGACGCGCTCTCACGCCAGCAGCAGCTCGTCGCGGAGCGTGTCGGGGCCGAGCAAGACTTGCGGCGTGTCGAAGCCGAGGCCAAAGCGAATCGCGCGGCGCTTCACGAGGCCGAGGAGCATCTGCAATTCTTGGGTCTCTCTGCAGCCGACGTGCGGCGCGCAGGCAACGACGAAGCGCATGGAGAGCGGAGCATCGTGCGCGCTCCGATCGAGGGTCAGCTCGCCGCGCTCGATGTCTCGCTCGGTCAGGTGCTACAGGGCAACGAGGACATCCTCACCATCGCGCAGGTCGACAAGCTGTGGATCGACTTGCGCGTCTACGAGCGCGACCTGGGCCGGCTCGAATCCGGTCGCGCGGTCGAGGTCCGTGCGCTCGCGTTCCCCGACCGGGTCTTCCACGCGACGCTCTCCTTCATCGGCGATGTCGTCGATCCGGCCACTCGTACGGCGCCGGCGCGAGCCACGCTGAACGAGGCCCCGGGTCCGCTACGTCCCGGGATGACCGCGACCGCGCTCATCGCCCTCGGAGTGGAGGTAGGCAGTGTGTGGCTTCCGGTGTCTGCCGTGCAGAAAGGCGAGAACTCGCAGGAGGTCTTCGTTCGAGTGGGGGACCGTCGCTTCGAGCCACGCAACGTGGTCACAGGGAGAGAGCAAGGCGGCTACGTGCTCGTGAAGAGCGGTCTGCCGGCGGGCTCCGACGTCGTCGTGAGCGGAGCACTGAGCCTGCGCGGCGAGCTCGAACGCGCCGCGCTCGAGGAGTAGCCGTGCTCGAACGAATCATCCATGGAAGCATCAAGCACCGCTTGCTGGTGCTGGCTGGCACAGCCGCCCTGATCTTCTTCGGCGCCCGTGCATTCATCGCGCTGCCGATCGATGCCGTGCCCGATCTGACCAACGTGCAGGTGCAAGTCCTCACGAGCGCCCCCGCACTTGCGCCCCTCGACATCGAACGCCTCGTGACGATCCCCGTCGAGTTTTCGATGACGGGGCTTCCGAAGCTGGCGGAGATCCGTTCGATCTCGCGCTATGGAACCTCCACCGTCACCGTCGTGTTCGAGGACGGCGTCGATCCCTACTTCGCTCGGCAGCTCGTCGGGGAGCGGATGGCGCGTGCTCGCGAGCTGATTCCGTCCGAGTACGGCGTGCCGGAGCTGGGCCCGATGTCGACAGGGCTCGGCGAGATCTACCAGTTCGAGGTCCGCGGCGAGGGGAAGTCGCCGATGGAGATCCGTTCGATCCTCGACTGGGACATCTCGCCGAAGTTGCGCATGGTCCCTGGTGTCGTCGAGGTCAACGCCTTCGGCGGCGAGCTGAAGACGTACGAGGTGACGATCGACCCCGACCGGATGCTGGCAGCGCAGGTGTCGATCGCCGACCTGGTCGAGGCGCTGCAACGCAACAACCGGTCTACCGGAGGCGGCGCCATCCAGCATGGCGCCGAAGGCGTGCTGGTCCGTGGTGACGCGCTCATCTCCTCGCTCGACGACCTCGGCGAGATCGTGGTGGCAACGCGCAAGGGCGTGCCCATCTACGTGCGTGATCTGGGCGAGGTGCGCTTCGCGCCCATGCTAAGGCAGGGGGCGACCACGCGTGATGGACGTGGCGAGATCGTGGCCGGTATGGCGATGATGCTCATGGGCGAGAACTCGCGCCACGTCGCGCGACTCGTCCAGGCCGAGGTCGACCGCCTCAACCTGACGTTGCCTGCCGGCGTGCACATCGAACCGTTTTACGATCGCACGACGATCGTCGACCGGACCATCCACACCGTCGAGAAGAACCTCACGGAGGGCGGGGTGCTCGTCATCGTCGTCTTGTTCCTGATGCTGCGGAACATACGGGCAGGGTTGATCGCCGCGGCAATGATCCCCCTTGCGATGATGTTCGCGTTCATCGGCATGCGGATGACCGGGGTGAGCGGCAACCTCATGTCGCTCGGTGCGATCGATTTCGGGCTCGTGGTCGACGGCGCGATCATTCTCCTGGAGAACGCGATTCATCACATCGCCGAAGAGCGGACCCGGCTCGGTCGCCCGCTCGCCCGCGACGAGCGGGATGATGTCGTCCTGCGTTCGGCGCTCGAGGTCCGCAGCGCGACGGCCTTCGGCGAGGTCATCATCGCCCTCGTCTACCTGCCGATCCTCACGCTCGAGGGTGTCGAAGGGAAGATGTTTCGCCCGATGGCGCTGACCGTGATCTTTGCGCTCGCTGGAGCGTTCATCATGTCGCTGACGTTGGTCCCCGCGCTCTCGTCGCTCATCCTCTCGCGCGACACGGTCGACCGCCCGAGCGTGATCGTGCGTGGCGTCCGTCGCGTCTACGAGCCGTTGCTCCGGCGAACGATGCAGCACCCGTTCGTGACGGCAGGGATCGCCTTCGCGGTCTTCGTCGTAAGCGTGGTCTGCGCGACGAGGCTCGGCTCGGAGTTCGTGCCACGACTCGACGAGGGCGCCATCGTCATCGAGACGAACCGCCTGCCGTCCACCTCTCTCGCCGAGTCGATTCGTCAGGGCACCCTCATCGAGCGCACGCTGCGCGACTTCAGCGAGGTCGCGACGGTCGTGGTGAAGACGGGGCGCCCGGAGATCGCGAACGACCCGATGGGCGTCGAGCAGTCCGACGCGTACGTCATCTTGAAGGACGCGGGCGGCGACCACACCCACCTCGTGGAGCGCATGCAGAAGGCGCTTCACGACGCCATACCGGGTGCCTCGTTCGGCTTCTCACAGCCCATCGAGATGCGCATGAACGAGCTCGTCAGCGGCGTACGGTCCGATGTCGCGGTGAAAGTGTACGGTCCGGACCTCTCGACCTTGAGTCACATCGGGGCGCGCATCGGTCGAATCCTCCAGCGAACGCGAGGGGCCGAGGATCTCAAGATCGACCGCGTCGAGGGGCTGCCGGTCTTGCGCGCGCGGATCGACCGGCTGGCGGTGGCGCGGTTCGGAGCAAACGCCTCCGATGTACTCGACGCCATCGAGACGATCGGCGGTCACAGCGTCGGGGAGGTCCTCGAAGGACGGCGGCGGTTCGGACTTCGCGTGCGGCTTCCCGAGGCACAGCGCAACGATCTCGACAGCATCGAGCGGATCCCCGTCCGCACGGCCACACACTTTGCGCCGCTCGCCGATCTGGCGGAGCTACGCATCGAGGACGAGCCGCTCGTCATCAGCAGAGAGGGAACCGAGCGCCGACTGATCGTCCAGGCAAACGTACGAGGCCGCGATCTCGGTGGCTTCGCCAACGAGGCTCAAGCGGTGGTCGCTCAGCAGGTCCGATTGCCGCCGGGCTATCACCTCGAGTGGGGCGGACAGTTCGAGAATCTGCGGCGCGCACGTTCTCGCCTGCTCGTCGTGGTGCCGCTCGCGCTGGTGCTGATCATCGCTCTGCTCTACGCGACCTTTCGCGCCGGCCTCCCTGCCGCGCTCATCCTCACCAACGTGCCGTTCGCCGCGACCGGCGGTGTGCTTGCGCTCACGCTGCGAGGGCTCCCCTTCAGTATCTCGGCCGGCGTCGGCTTCATTGCACTGTTCGGTGTGGCGGTGCTGAACGGGCTGGTGCTCATCAGCCAGATCCGTCACCTCGTCGAGTCCGGCGAACCCATCGAAGACGCGGCTCGTGAGGGCGCCCTGCGCCGACTCCGACCGGTCCTCACGACGGCGCTCGTGGCATCGCTCGGGTTCGTCCCCATGGCGCTCGCGTCGGGTGCTGGCGCGGAGGTTCAGCGGCCGCTCGCGACGGTGGTGATCGGCGGCCTGATCTCGTCGACCTTTCTGACGCTCGTGGTGTTGCCCGCGTTGTATGCCCGCCTGGCACGCCGCACCGATCGAGGCGATGCAAAGCACTAGGACGGCGGCACGCGGCGTAGCGGGTCGAGACTTTCGCCTTCTTCTGAGTGCGCAGGCGATCTCACTTCTCGGGAGCGGGGTCACCACGGTGGGACTCGCGCTCTTCGCGTACCGGTTGACCGGCGGCGCGTCCGCCACGCTGGTCATCGGCCACGCGCTCATGCTGCGGATCCTCGCCTTCCTCTTGTTCTCGCAGCCCGCCGGTGTACTCGCCGACCGAGTCGACCGGAAGCGGATGTTGATCATCGCCGACCTGATCCGGTTCGGGTTGTTGATGCTCTTCCCCTTCATCACCACCACGTGGCAGATCTACCTGCTCGTGTTCGTCGTCAACGCGGCGACTGCGTTCTTCACACCCGTCTTCGAGGCCTCCATCCCATCGGTCGTGGGCGACGCGGACTACGTGAAGGCGCTCTCTTGGTCACGAGTCGCATCCGATATGGAAGTGGTCGCGGGACCAGCGCTCGCGGCGCTGCTCGTCGCGCTGGTCGGGCTCCGCTGGGTGTTCTGGTTCGATGCCGCGAGCTACGTGCTATCGGCGCTGCTCGTCGGCCTGGTCACGATTCCACGGGCGGCGGAAGCGGCCAAGGCGCTTTCGCCGCGCGAGTTCTTCGTCGACATCACGTACGGCACGCGCGTGTTGCTGCGTGACTCCGCGCTGCGGCAAGCGCTGCTCCTGAGTCTGGCCGAGGCAATCGCCGGTGCAGCCGCGATCGTGGGCACCGTCAGCTACGTCCGTGATGTCCTCCATCACGGCGAGACCGCGGTGGCGCTCGTGATGGCAGCCGTCGGCGCAGGCTCGGCAACGACCGCGTTCGTGCTCGGGCGCGTGACCGCAAGGCGTGAGCGGTCGAGCGTTACCCCTGCCGCGCTCCACTCCCAGCGACACCGATGGACCCGGATCGCGCTCCTCGGCGGCGGTGCTGCGCTGTTCTGCGCGCTCGTTCCCGGGGTCTTGCTTCCGGCCACCTCGTTGTTCGTGGGGCTGTGGGTCGCAAATGGGTGCGGCCAGGCTTCGATCGGTATCGCCTCGTCCACGCTCCTGGCCGAGCACACCACCGAGAGCGACCGAGGGCGGACGTACGCGGCCCACTTTGCATGGTCGCACTCGTACTGGTTGCTGACCTACCCGGCCATCGGCTACGCCGTGGCGTGGTGGGGCGCCCCGAGGACGTTCCTGTACGCCGGTCTGGCGTGCGGGCTGGTCACGGGCGTCGCTGGTTTCGTGAGCCCGCGTCCCGTGGCTGACGCCATGCATTCGTAGCGAAGGCGAGGTTTTCCCTGCAACGGAAGCTGTCTACTCGCTCGCGAACCGTCGTCGCACCAAATAAGAGGACCCGACCCATGGCCCATGACCACGATCACGGTGCTGCCCACGCCGGCACCGCAGGAACCGCGTTCGCACTCGGCCTCGGGATCAACCTCGCGTTCGTGGTCGCGGAGTTGGTCTTCGGCGTGATGTCGCACTCGATGGCGCTTCTCGCCGACGCCGGTCACAACTTCGGCGACGTGCTCGGCCTCGGGCTCGCGGGAAGCGCAGCCTACATGGCCACGCGAAAGCCCTCCGCCCGTCGCACCTACGGCTACCGACGCACCACGATCCTGGCATCGCTGGCGAACGCCCTGGTGCTGGTGCTCGTGACCGGCGGCATCGTATGGGAGTCGGTGCTGCGGCTCCTACATCCGAGCACCGTAGATGAGAAGATAGTGGTGATCGTCGCCGTGGCCGGCATCTTCGTGAACGGTGGCTCCGCGTTGCTGTTCCTGCGGGATCGCAAGAGCGATCTCAACGTGGGCAGCGCGTTCGCGCACCTCGCGGCGGATGCGGCGCTGGCGCTCGGCGTGGCCGTGGCAGGCATCGTGGTGATGTACACGCGCTGGCTGTGGCTGGATCCAGCGGTCAGCATCGCTCTGTCCATTTTCATCCTCGTGAGCACGTTCGGGCTGCTGCGGGGATCCCTCGACCTCGCACTCGATGCGGTGCCGGCTCACGTGGACCCAGAGGTCGTGCGCAACTACCTCTCAGCCTGCCCCTGCGTGGTTTCCGTCCACGACCTCCATATCTGGGCCATGAGCACGACGGAGACGGCGCTCACGGCGCATATCGTCACCGAGAGCGGCTCCTGCGAGCCCAAGATCCTCCGGGAGATGTGCCACCACCTTGAGCACGAGTTCGGCATCGGACACAGCACGATCCAGGCGGAGCCCCAGGGCCCGGCGGATGGTTGCAGGCAGGCGCCGGACGACGCGGTGTAGAACGACCCCTCAGGTGAAAGTCGAACAACGGCCCTGAGGATCGCCGCTCTCAGGGCGCGAGCCAAGATCCCACCGCATGTCGGTGTCGCGTTCGGCCGCTCCCACGGCCGTCGCCCGGCTTCCCGCAGGGGAGTCGACGGCTCGAGGACCTGATCGCATACTGTTACCCGCTTAACTAAATGACATGACAGACATTTCGTCGCATCGAGTAACGTATGACCACGGTAAGTGCTTGCGATCGTTTGAGAAATTCAAAACTTGCGCTCCAGAGGTCAACGGTTCGATCCCGTTCACCTCCACCGATCCCGTAATGGTCCTGCGTAGTTGGCAGGGTCTTTTTTCGTTCCGGATCGCTTTGCGGAGTGCGGGATTGATTCGCGATCGTATCCGTCCGCCACATACGGTGACCACTGCCGGTTCACGCAGGCGCAATGGATCGTCGTGCCGCGCGCGGAGCTTGAAATCGGGGCAGAATCGCCGGCGATGGTTCTCGCCGGATGGGACAGACAAGAGATCGCGGTCGATGCCGACGGCTACGCCATGTTCGGGTACGGCATGTGGCACCACCGCGCGCGCGGAAAGCAGACGCCGCTGCATGCGCGCGCCGTGTGCCTGCGCGATGAGCAGGGCGGCACCCTCCACTTCTGCTGTCTGGATCTCGGGTACATAAGCCACGCCGTCCGAGAAGGCATCGTTGCCGGACTGAAGACGCGCATCGATGGCTTCGAGGAGGCGCAGCTCGTCGTCACCTGCACGCACACGCACTCCGGGCCCGGAGGCTGCTCGCACGAGGCGCTCTACAACGTCGTGACGCCTGGCTTCAACACGCAACACTTCGACGCCGTCGTGACTGCCGCGGTGTCCGCGATCGAGAACGCCGCGCGTGCGCTCGCTCCGACGGAGCTCTCGCTCCACGAGGGACGCTTCGACGATGCCACCGAGGTCGCGTGGAACCGCTCCGTGCACGCGCACAACCTCAACCCCGAGGTCGTGAAGCGCTCGAACATCGAGACGCACCTCGCGATCAACCGCTCGATGCGCGTGCTCGGGCTTCGGCGCGACGGCAAGCTGGAGGCGCTCGTGTCGTTCTTCGGAGTGCACGCGACCGCCCTGGGAAATCGCCTCGAGCGGCTCGACGCCGACAACAAGGGCTACGCAGCGAGGCACGCCGAGGCCGCGCTGCTCGAGGCCGGTGCTGCTGCGCCCGTGGCCATCTTCGCGCAGGCCACCGCCGGTGACGTCTCGCCGCATTACCACGGCCCCGGCCAGCTCGAGCGCCGCGCGCAGCTGAAGGGCGATCTCGAGTACGCCTACGCGAGGACGAATGGCGAGCGACAGGCTGACCTCGCGCTGTGCGCCGTGGCGACGCAAGGCACGCCGATCGACGGCGTGATCGACTCGATCTTCGGCTACGCGGACTTCGATCGCATCGTCGCCGATCCGAAGCACGCGAACGGCCGCGCCAACGCGACGACGAGCGAGCCCTGCCAGGGCGTCGCCTTCTTCCAGGGCACGCCCGTCGATGGACCGGGAGTCGGCAGCTTCCTCGCCGGCTTCGCGCGGATGGTCGCGGGCTACTTGAAGCGCAGGCGGCTGCGTCGGCTGTCGAAGTACCCGCCGGAGAAGCGCGCGTACTTCGAGCGCATCTACGCGGCGCAGGGCGAGAAGGCGATCCTGCTCGAGGCCGGCACGAAGACCCTGCTCGGGCAGCGGCTCGATCGCATCCTCCTGCCCGACCTCGTCGACCCCGCGATCGGTGAGCTCAAGCGCCAGGTGCGCATCGGGGCGATCGTCGACAGTCCGCTCGTGCCGAGCGTGTTGCCGCTGCAGATCGTGACCGTAGGGTCGCTCGCCCTCGTGTGCATGCCCGGCGAGTTCACGACGACGGCGGGTGCGCGGCTCGAGGCGACGGTGCGCGAGACGCTCGCGGCGCGCGGCATCACGACCGCGCAGATCTGCACGTACAGCAACGACTACATGGGCTACGTCACCACGAACGAGGAGTACCAGGCGCAGGCGTACGAGGGCGGCCACACGATCTACGGCCAGTGGACGCTCGCGGCGTTCCAGACGCGCGTCGAGGCGCTCGCCGCAGAGCTGCTCAAGCCCGTGTCATCGCGGACGCACGATCGCACCACGCGACCCGCGCCGGTGCCGGCACACGAGCTCGCGCTTCGAACCGACATCCCTGCGCCCGGCAAGAAGGTGCCGGCGCAGCTCACGGTCTGAGAAGCACGACAGGAGACCGGCGCCCTAGCTTCTTCCCCAGCCGAGGCCGAGCGCCACGCCACCGATGCCGCGCTCGAGGCCGCGCTTCAGGATCTGCACGGTCTGCGCGGCGGCCTCGTCGGCGGTGATGCCGATGGGGCGCACGTTGGAGATGCAGTTCTTCTCGGCGTTGGCCTGATCGAGGCGCGGGCTGACCGCGATGTAGATCGAGAGCGAGTCGCCCGTGCCGAGGCCCGGGCGCTCTCCGACCATCATCACGGTCGCGCGGGCCGAGCTCAGCACGCCGAGCTCGTCGGCGACGCCGATGCGCGCCAGCTCCACGTAGCTGTCGAGCCCCGTTGTGAGGCCCGCGGCCGAGAGCGCGAGCCGGAGCGCGGCCAGCGTCTCGGTGCCGTTCTGTACGATCGCGCTCGGCGAGAGCCCATCACCCACGACGAGCTGGACGTCGAGCTTCGCCACGCGTGGCTGCTGCTCCACGAGCGTGCGCGACGCATCATCGAGCCGCCGCCCGAGGTTCGGATGGAGGAGGTACTCGTGCCGATCTTTGCAGCGCGTGCGCAGGGGAAGGAGGCCATGCGCCTTGGCCCATCCGTCCGGTACCACGCTGTGCACGGCGTCGCGCGCGTCCGCCTGGCCCTCGCGCGTGCGCAGGTACAGGTCGGTGAGGAAGCGATTGCCGGCGTGACCCGTCGCGATGCTCGACGTGGTCAACGCCGCGAGCCGCTCGAGCAGCGCCGCATCGACGGGATCCGAGACCTCGTGCGCGGGCCGCGGATCGGCGACGCACGCCTCGATGTCCTCCTTCGTGACCAGGCGAGGATCGGGCGCGGTCGCGAGCCGGCGCAGCACGGCCTCGACGAGCGCGTCGAGATCGAGGTCGTCGTTCACCGTGTCCTCTGCGGTCGTCCGAACACGACGTCGCGGACGTCGGCGCGGCGCAGCAGCATCGACGCATCGCCGCTCTTGCGCGTGAGCCGACCGTCCTTCCACAGGTCCATGCGGGTGAGCCACGCCTCGAACTCGGGCGCGGGACGGAGGCCGTAGATCTCGCGCAGCGTGGCGTTGTTGTGGAACGAGGTGGTCTCGTAGTTGAGCATCACGTCGTCGCCGCCGGGGATGCCCATGAGGTAGTTCACACCGGACGTGGCGAGGAGCATCTCGAGGTTCTCGATGTCGTTCTGATCGCACTCGGCGTGGTTCGTGTAGCAGGCGTCGCAGCCCATCGAGATGCCGCTGAGCTTGCCCATGAAGTGATCTTCGAGGCCGGCGCGCGTGATCTGCTTGCCGTCGTAGAGGTACTCGGGACCGATGAAGCCGACGACCGAGTTCACGAGGAACGGCGCGTGCCGCCTGGCGAAGCCGTAGGCGCGCGCCTCCATCGTGAGCTGGTCGGTGCCGTGGTGCGCGTTGGCCGACAGCGCGGTGCCCTGGCCCGTCTCGTAGTACATGACGTTCGGACCCTTGGCGGTGCCGAGCTCGCGCGTCATGGCGTAGGCCTCGTCGAGCAGCGCGACGGTGACGCCGAAGTTGCGGTTGGCACCCTCCGAGCCGGCGATCGACTGGAAGCACAGGTCGAGCGGCGCGCCCTTGCGCATCGCCTCCATCTGCACCGTCACGTGCGACAGGACGCAGTTCTGTGTCGGCACGCCGAGCTTGTTCATCAGCGCCTTGACGCGCGTGAGGATCTCGACGGTGGACTCGACGGTCTCCGTCGACGGGTTGATGCCGATGACCGCGTCGCCGTTGCCGTACGACAGGCCGTCGAGGATGACCGCGAGGATGCCCTCGATGGAGTCGCGCGGGTGGTTGGGCTGGAGGCGCGACGAGATCGTGCCGGGCAGCCCGAGCGTGTTGTTGCAGCGGACCACGTTGCGGATCTTCCGCGCACCGACGACGAGGTCCATGTTCGACATCAGCTTCGCGATGCCCGCGACCATCTCGGCCGAGAGGCCCGGCGACACGGCCTTCAGCATCTCGCCCGTCGTGCTCGTGTCGAGGATCCACTCGCGGATCTCGCCCACGGTACGCCCCGCGATGGGCCGGCGCGCCGCGTGATCGCAGCCGTCCTGGATGAGCCGCGTGATCTCGTCGTCCTCGTACGGAACGCTCGGCGCCTCGAAGAGCTGCTCGAGGGTCAGCTCCGACAACACGCGCTTGGCCGCGACGCGCTCGCGATCACTGTTCGCCGACAGCCCGGCCTGCTCGTCACCCGAACGGCGCTCGTTCGCCTTGTTCATGACCTCCTTGATGGAGGCAAAGTGGAAGAACCGGCCGAAGACGCAGGCGCTGAGCGACGTGGACATGGGATCCCGGTCCAGTAACGCCCAAGGCGTTCTAGAAAGGAAGGGCTCCGCGTCGTCCTTCGGCCAGGTGGCGAGCGGGAAGGACTCGTGACGGCGTATCGCGGTGATGTCCCCTTCGCGGGTGCTAGGCGAGGAGGAGGACGATCACGAACGCGACGTCGAAGAACGCGCGGCTCACGAGGCAGGCCCAGAGACCGAAGAGCACGGCGCGCGGCAGGCTCTCGGCTGGCGTGAGGAGGTATGCGCGCTGCAGCGCGAAGTACAGATACGCGACCAGTGCGGGCGCGACGAAAAACTGCTGGGTCCACGGATTCACGAGGAGCAGCGCGAGTTTCGCGGTCGACGGGTGCGCGGCGAGCTGGCGATAGATCGGGCGCAGCAAGAAGCCGAGGTACACGAGCACGCAACCGAGCTGGATGCAGTAGAAGTGTGCCGTGAACACGAAGTGCTGCATGAAGCGGTAGCCGCGTCCGGCGATGAGGACCAGCAGCCCGACCGCGAGCAGCGGCACCATGCACAGCACGGCGAGGGAGTTTTCCGACGACGCGATCTTGTCGATGCGCTGCGACAAGGCGTCGACCGTCAGCCCGCTCGCGTGCGCCCGCAGCGCGAGGAGGTGCTCCCACACGGAGGGGAACATGACGTGTCTCCGCGCCGCCTGCATGCTGAAGCCGTACATGTTCGTGTGGGGCACGACGAGCCAGGCGAGCACGTTCGCGAGCACGAAGATCCGTAGGGGATCGAGGTGGTGCGCGCGACGGCCTTCGAAGTGGTCGCGCGTCAGCTGCCCCGGGACGAAGAACAGCGTGCGGACCGTTCTGAGCAGGCGCCCGTCGTAGTTCGTCAAGTACCCGAAGAGCGTGCGCAGCCACGTGCGCAGCGAGTAATCGTCAGCTGCCGGCGTCTTCTGCCCGCAGCTCGCGCAGAAGGCGCCGACGGACGGGCTGCCGCAGTTCACGCACGTCGCTGGGTGCTCCACCACGGCCGCCATCATGCGTGTTGGACAGCATAATTCACGAACCGATCGGGATCGAGCGTAGTAGCGTCGCGCTCGATGAGAAACGTCGCGTGGGTGTTCGCGCTGGGTATCGGTGCGCTGGGTTGTGGACGCAAGGGCGACGTCGCGTGTATGCCGAGGCCCGTGGTGGCGGTGCCGTCTCCCGCGTTCACGAACGTGTCGATGCCGAGCGGGATCACCGCCAACAACTTCGTCGTGAGCCCGCCCAAGGCGATCCCGATCAACGACCACAGCCGCCTCGCCTTCGCGGATCTCGATGGCGATGGCTGGGATGACATCGTGATGCACAGCCTCTATCCCGATCCGCAGGCAGGCATCCCGTTCTCGCACCTCGTCTTCATGAACAACCACGACGGCACGTTCCGCGACGCCAGCGTGGCGTCCGGGCTCGCGGACGTGCAGGCCGGCTTCTTCCTCTTCGGTGACGTCGACAACGACGGCGACGAGGATTGCTTCGCGGGTCTCGACATCCCGCTCGACAACCTCGGCAACGCCATCTACCTCAACGACGGCGCGGGCCACTTCGCGCTGAAGAAGGACGATAGCTTCGCGTTCACGCTCTCGAACACCTACACGGGCAACGCCGTGTTCGCCGACTTCAACCGCGACGGCAAGCTCGACCTCTACCTCGGCAACGGGCAGACGGGCGACGCTGTCGCTGACGCGTATTACATCGGCAACGGGGACGGCAGCTTCGTCGATGCCTCGGTCCTCCTCGTCAGCCCCAACCCGAAGCGTCCCTCGAACGGCACCGTCGTGTGCGACTACGACAACGACGGCGATCTCGACATCTTCGTCTCGACGTACGGCGTCTCCATCGACAATGGCCACAACGTCCTGTGGGAGAACGACGGCACGGGCTCCTTCAACAACGTCGCCGAGGCGCGTGGCTTCGCGGCGCTGGCGACGGGCAACTACTGGCTCGCCTCGACGGGGATGGGCCTGCTGCCCGAACCCGGTGCCGACGCGTCCACGTACATCGGCTCGAACGGCTTTGGCATCGACTGCACCGACGTCAACGGCGACGGGTTGCCCGACATCTACCTCGCCACGATCAGCCACCCCGACGGTGCGGGCGCCGGCGCGGGCGAGCCGTATGACCGCACCTGGTCGGACCCGAGTCAGCTGCTCATCAACCAGGGCGCGGCCGGCATGTTCGGCTTCTCGAACGAGTTCCTCGCGCGCAAGCTCCCCTTCAACGAGGGCGACATCGACGCAGCGACGGTGGACTTCGACAACGACGGCCTCGTCGATCTCTCCGTGACGCGCGACAACAAGTACGAGGGCGGCTACACGACGGATGAGCAGAAGGGCTGGCTCGGCCTGTTCCACCAGCTCGCCGACGGCAGCTTCGAGAGCATCGCCACCTCGGCGGGGATCAACGATCCCGCCGACACCGCGAAGCTCCCGGCGGTCAAGGCGGGCCAGAACCTCGCGTGGAGCGACATCGACCACGACGGCGACTTCGATCTCCTGGTCGGCGGTCGCGATCACGGCGGCGGTCGCGCGAACTACCTCTTCCGCAACGAGGTGGGGTCGCAGAACGGCTGGATCGCGCTGCGCCTCCGCGGCGACGGCATCAACGTGAACCGTGACGCCATCGGCGCCCGCGTGACCCTCACGAGCGGCACCACCACGATCATGCGCGAGGTGAAGTCGAGCCGCGGCACGTACAACTCGGCCGACATGCGCACGGTGCTCCTCGGCACGGGCAGCCTGTGCGACTACACCATCGAGATCCGCTGGCCCGACGGCAAGCTCGACACGTTCCCCAGCAAGAAGCTCACGGAGCAGGCGTACCAGACCATCGACTACACGGCCGGCATCGTGAAGGAGTGAGCCGCGAAGATCGAAACAAGCTGATCGCCGTCGTCGCGGGGCTCGCCGCCGCGATGATTGTACGCACCATCGGGCTCCAGCTCGTCGCGCAGGGCGTCGCGGATCGAGACGCGGCCGGCTTCGAGGGGGCACCACAGCGTCGCTTCGTCGTGGTCCTCGTGATCCTGTGCGGTGTCGGCACATGGTGGCTCGTGAGCCGCCTGTTGCATGGTCCGAAGCTGCAGCGCTCGAGCTTCTCGCTGTATCGCGACAAGACGCTGCCGGTGCCCGCGCTGGTGGAGCTCGTGGGGCCGCTCGAGAAGTGGGGCTATCGGCCCATCGTCATCGGCAACGTGCTCACGCTGCAGGGCGTCCGGCATGGCGGCCTCACGCTCGACCTCGCCACGCTGTCGTCGGGTTACGCGTCGCTCGAGATCGCGGATACCGGAAACGACCGCTACACCGAGCTCGCGAACTACACGATGTACGAGCTCGGCAGGCTCGCACCGGGCATGACGTATCGCGACGGCTTCTCGCCGCTGTCGGCGGAGAGCACCGACAACCTCGAGCCGTTACTGCCCGATCGCCCGCTCTTCGCCTGAAGAGGAAACTTCTGGAAGTGCCCGGCCGATAACCGTCCGGATGCGCGGTGGTCCTCGGGCCCACGACCGCTCTCACCGACGAGAGATGCACGCAACTTCGTACGGGCAGGACGCGACAACTGGTTCGTGAGCGAACGAGCCCTGAGCCAGGTCGAGACGTCCTTCATCGAGCAGCACACCGCGGTTTTGCACCGCGGTCCGTCGGCACCCGCGCTCGCGCGGCAGGGCGACGCCGCGCAGGCCCGCATCTCCGGCGAGCCCATGGTCGAGCAAGGCCTGTGGACGCTGCACGGTCGACTGCTCCGCGAGGCGAAGGCCGAGTACGGCAGGGTGCTGCAGCTCGAGGCGCAGGCGTACGTGAGTCCGCTCTGCAGGGCCGTCGAGGCCGGCGCTGCGCTGCGCGAGCACCTGCCGGCCCTCCTCGGTGGTGTGCCGCACAAGGACGGCGTCGATCACGGTGGGTGGCAGCACGTCTTCGCGCTCCTCGGCAGCGCGCAGGCCGCGCTCAGCACGAAGCACGACGAGCATGCGATGCAGCTCCTCGGTCAGGTGGCCGCCGCGCTGCGCGACCAGAAGCTGCGCACGCGCTCCGAGCTCCAGCGCATCGAGAGCGGCGGGGAGGCGTGCATCGCGGCGCTCGAGGTCGTCATCGGGCTGTGCTCGCTCGCTGGCGCTTCACAGGTCGGCGCCGCTGTCGCCGCGACGCACGCGCTCGGCACGGTGTGCCTCGCCAGCGCCGGCACGGCCGCCGCGATGAGCACGGGGTTCTCGCTCGCGAAGGTCGCAGGCGAGCGCACGAGCGGCATGAATGACGACGGCTGGCTCTCCGCGCTCCTCGACGGCGCAGAAGCGGGCGTGACCACGCTCGTCACGGCCTTCGTGGGTGGGAAGCTCGCCGCGAAGTTCATCCCGCGGCTGGCGCGCTACCTCGGCTCCCACGTCACGGACGACTTCTTCGTGCGACTCGGCAAGATCTTGCACCTCGTCGGACCCGCTCCACGTGACTACTTCGTGCATGGCGGGACGAAGCTCTTCTGGGACTTCATGTACGGTGCGGGGTCCGTGGTACTGAACGAACCGATCCATCTCGTCTTCGAACGGTTCCGTGGCCACAAGATCACCACGGAGGCCTTCATGAAGGGAGTGCTCGAGGAGGTCGTGAAGGGCGCGGCGCTGCAGACGCTGATGTCAGGGTTGCTGCACGTGGCGCAGCGGACCACGGTGGCCGGATACAAGCCTTCGTCGGCAGGCGAGGGGATCGAGCCGGCGTCCGCGGATAGCGCCCGATTTCACGAGCTGCTCGAGAACCCCGGGATCGTCAACAAGCGCAGTCAGCTCGAAGCAAAGCTTGTATCCATGCGCGCGGATCCGAGCCTTGGGCCGTCGCTGACCGGTGTTCGTGATGACGAGCTGCTCGCGCTCATCGGCTACACCGGCGCGGACTTCGACATGATGAACCAGGGGCTCCGAATGGGCGACGAGCGACTGCTGGCTGTCATGAAGCCGTACATCGATCTCGCCAAGCGCGGCATGAGCCATCTCCCCGCTCACCGAGGGAGGGTCTGGCGCGGCGTGACGGAAATGAAACCCGAAGCGTTGGCGCGCTATCAGCTCGGAGCAACCGTGGAAGAAGCGGCCTTCACGAGCACGTCGATGCACGAGGGCGCGGAGCATCGCGGAGTCGTCAAGATGGAGATCGAGTCGCTCTTCGCGCGGAAGATTGTCGGAGCCTCACTTGCTCCAATCGAGGACGAGGCGCTCTTCGCGCCGGGTTCGCGGTTCCTCGTGACGGATCGATCGCTCGACGAGGCAGGGACAACGCATCTCCGAATGGTCGAGGTGACCGAATGAAGCGCTACGTATTGACCGAGAAGGACAAGCTCGACAACCTGGAGTTTCGTAAGCGCATCGTCGAGCGCAGCAAGCTGCCGAAGATGGACGTGCCGGATCGCCAGAACTTCCCCATTGGCATGGACGACGCCGGCAACCTGTTCCCCGTCGGCGACGAAGATCGTCGCAAGGATCCGCGCAAGCGCGAGCCGCTCATCGAGCACGCGACGGGCGCCCTGCTCGGGCTCGCGCTCGGCGACGCGCTCGGGACGACGATGGAGCTCACGCGGCCACAGGGACTGCCGCGCTATCCGACGCTATTGACGGGGCCGCAGCGCGAGCTCGTGGGCGGCGGACCGTTCGAGCTCGCGGCGGGGCAGGTGACCGACGATACGCAGATGGCGTCGTGTCTCGCGGCGGTGCTGCGCGCGAAGAAGACGAAGCTCACCGTCGACGATCTGGCAGACGCCTATGCGGCGTGGCTTCCCTATGCATTCGACGCGGGTCGACAGACGCGCCGCTCGCTGCAGTCGATCATCAGCGGTGAGGCGCCGTTCGCCGCAAGCAAGCGCGTGTGGCTCGAGAGCGGCAAGCGCGCGGCCGGCAACGGGTCGCTCATGCGCACGACGCCCATCGCGCTGTTCTTCGCGCGGGATCAGGTCGCGCGCTGCAGATGGAGCGCCGCGGACTCGATGGTCACGCACTGGGATCCGCGATGTGTTCTCGCGTGCGTAGCGTTCAACGGCGCGATCGCGAGCGCCGTGCGCGGCGACACGAGCGTCACCGACATGATCGACGCTGCGCGCGACGACCTCGGCTACTGGGCAAACTACCTCGCGCAGGAGGACATGAAGGGCGACATCGACGCGGTGCGCGCGGCCGAGGCGGTGCTGATCGAAGATCTCGACGCTGCGATGAGTGACGATCCGGGCGTCCACGAACCCGGCCTCGATCACTACGAGACGCAGGGCTTCGTGCGCGTCGCGTTCCGGCTCGCGTTCTGGCACCTGAGTCACAGCGACAACGCGGAGGCCTCGCTCGTCGATCTCGCGAACCGTGGCGGCGACTCGGACACCAACGCCGCGATCACCGGCGCGTTGCTCGGAGCCCGGCTCGGCCATGACGCGTTCCCGCTGCGCTGGAAGCGGACGCTGCTCGGCGCGGTCCCCAAGCAGGGAGCAAAGAGCGTCTTCGCGACTCTGTATCATCCGGTGTTTCTCGTCGGTCAGACCAAGGCGTTGCTCGGTCACGAGCTGCCGAAGAAGTGGCTCTTCTTCTGACCGGCGAAACCGGTCGAAAGAGAGCCGTCGGCTTGTGGAGCCGTACGACCGGGCGCAAGGTTGCGCTGTGAGACGACACGCGATGCAGATCCTCAAGCAGGCCGTTTCTCTGGCACCAATGGGACTCCAGCAGGAGCTGCGACGCATGAAGTGCTTCGTCGACATCAAGCTCGGGCTACATCGCTCGTCGGAGCCCGAGTTCGATCACCTGGCGAACTACGTGACGGCCGGCGACTGGGTCATCGATGTCGGCGCAAATGTGGGCACGTACACGCTGCACCTCGCGCAGCTCGTCGGTCCCACGGGGCGCGTGATCTCGTTCGAGCCGATCACCGAGACGGCTGAGGTGCTCGCTGCCGCGGTGCGGTGGGCGGGGCTGAAAAACGTGACGATCATGAACGCGGCGGCGAGCAGCGGCTCGACCGAGGTCGGCCTCTCGATCACGAACGCGGCGACGGGCTTGCCCGACTACTTCACGGCGACGATCAACGCGAATGGCGACAAGAAGGTGCTCGCGGTGGCCATCGACAGCTTGCAGCTAGACCACCCCATCACGCTCGTGAAGATCGATGCCGAGGGTCACGAGCGCGACGTCCTGCAAGGAATGACGCGCACGCTCGCGCGGGACAAGCCCACGCTCATCGTGGAAGACGGCGCGCACCTCATCCCGTGGCTCACGGAGCTCGGCTATCGCGTGGACCCGTACATCCCCGGCTCTGCGAACTACGTCTTTCACGCGAGGTAGCGGGCTCGGGCCTCGACGAACCGCGCGCGCCGGGTGGTCGAGGCCCTCCACGCGGGTTGCACCCCTATCCCCCCGCGTGTAGAGCTGGGCAACCGTGAGCACCGACGCACCCACGACCAAGCCTTCTGCCGCAGAGCCCGTCTCCGCGCGAATCCGTGCGCGCATCCGCGCGGCGAAGAAGCGATTTCACGCAAACGACAACATCTCCGCGTTCATCGAACCGGGCGAGATGGAGCTGCTCGTCGACGAGGTGCAGAGCAAGATGAAGGCGGTGCTCGACAGCCTCGTCATCGACACGGTCAGCGATCACAACACGCAGGACACCGCGCGTCGCGTCGCCAAGATGTACCTCAAGGAGGTCTTCCACGGCCGGTACGTCGAGGCGCCGAAGACCACCGAGTTCCCCAACGTCGAGCACCTCAACGAGCTCATGCTCGTCGGACCCATCACGGTGCGCAGCGCGTGCTCGCACCACTTCTGCCCGATCATGGGCAAGCTCTGGATCGGCGTGATGCCGAACCAGCACTCCAACCTCATCGGGCTCTCCAAGTACGCGCGCATGGCCGAATGGATCATGTGCCGCCCGCAGATCCAGGAAGAGGCCGTCACGCAGATCGCCGACCTGTTCATCGACAAGATGCGTCCCGACGGCCTGGCCATCGTCATGGAGGCCGATCACTTCTGCATGCACTGGCGCGGCGTGAAGGACATGGAGAGCAAGATGATCAACAGCGTCATGCGCGGCTCGTTCCTCAAAGATCCGACGCTGCGTCGCGAGTTCCTGTCGCTCCTCCCGAAGAAGCAAGGCTGAGGTCCGCATGCTCGTCCGTCTCCTCTACGCAAGCCGCGCCACCGAGGGCATCACCGCCTCGCTCATCGAGTCGATCCTCGCGCGCTCCCGCACGCACAACCCGCAGGTCGGCATCACCGGGCTGCTCTGTTACACGGGCGACGTCTTCCTGCAGGTCATCGAGGGCGGTCGCGCCGAGGTGTCGACGCTCTACAACTCGATCGTCCGCGATTCACGTCACCGCGACATCACGCTGCTGCACTTCGAGGAGGTCGGTTCGCGCCGCTTCTCGAACTGGACGATGGGTCAGGTCAACCTCGCGAAGGTGAACCCGTCGACGCTGCTCAAGTACTCCGAGATGCCCGGCCTCGATCCGTTTCGCCTCAGCGGCAATGTCTCGCTCGCGCTGCTGGAGGAGATGATCGCGACCGCGGCCATCTGTGGCCGCGCCGGCTGAGCCGCGCGAGGAGCGTGCTTCCGGGCGGCAGCCTAGACGGTGAGAACCGGAGGCTCGGACTGCACGCACAGAGCAGCACGAGGAGTCGCATCATCAGCGGCTGATGGCGTCGCGCAGGAAGGCGCCGGTGATCTCGATCGCCTCGCGTGCGGCCTCGAGCTCGATGTCCGACAGGAACACGTGCGGCATCCCTTCCCACTCGTGCAGCGTGACCTCCGCGCGAGCGGCGTAGCGGCGCGAGTCGTCGAGCAGCAGCTCCGACGTGCCGACGTGTAGCAGCACGGGTGGCAGCGCGCTCGTCTCCGCGTACACGGCCGATGCGCGTGGATCGCGTGGATCGTGGCCCTTGAGGTACGTCCGTGCAGCGTGGGCGACGCTCTCCGCGGTGAGCAGCAGGTCGAGCTCCGCGGTCCTCGAGAGCGAGTCCAGGCTCTGCCCGAGGTCGGTCACCGGCGACAGCGCCACGGCTGCCAGCGGAGCGCGCGCGTCGCGCAGATCGGAGGCGAGCGCGAGCGTGAGCCCACCACCGGCCGAGTCGCCGACGATCGCCACGGGTGATTCCTTCCCGGAGGCGAGCCCCACGTAGGCGGCATGCGCGTCGTCGAGCGCTGCCGGAAAGCGGTGCTCGGGCGCGAGCCGGTAGTCCGGCACGAACGCGTTCATCTTCGCGGCCGCCGCAACGTGCCCGACGAAGTGCCGGTAGGCGTGCGCCGTCCCTGCCATGTACGCGCCGCCGTGCAGGAACAGGATCGTGCCGTCCGCGTGCTGCGGTCTGCACCAGACGCCACCGACTCCGCCGACGATGTCGTCGCTGTACTGGATCCCCGGCACATCGGGGACCTCCTCCATCAGCGCGTCGAAGCTCGCGCGCGTGAGCTTGCCCTTGAGCGGCGACCTGCGTGCCCTGAGCGCCGCCAGGGTGTGCGCATCGGCAGCCGTGAGCGGGTGAACCGTGGTCTTCGTCATGCGCGTCTCCCTGCCCTCCTCGTCGAGGGTCTCGCGACGGCGCCCTAGCGCTTCGGTGTCGCCACCGTCTCGTAGACGGTCGTCACGAAGAGGTCGGGTTTGATCATGCCGGCGCCCCACTTCGCATCGAACTCGGCGGTGGGCTTCGTCGCGATGATCTGCTCGAGGGTCTTCTTCTGTGCCTTCAGCTTCGCGACGCGGTCACGCACCTTCGTCAGCATGTCGCGCCATGCGAGCACGCCTACCTTGTTAGACACGGGACCATGGCCCGGGACGACCTGTGTCTTGTCGTCGCACAGCGCGGCGATGCGGTTCGCGGCCACGACGTAGCCCCCGATGCTGCCACCCGAGCCGACGTCGATGAACGGGTAGCCGGCGGTGAAGAACGTGTCGCCCGTCTGGACGAGGTTCGTCTTCTTGAAGTGGATGATCGAGTCGCCGTCGGTGTGCGCGTGCTCGAGGTGGATGACGTGGAGCTCGTCGCCGTTCAGGTAGAACGTCATCTCGTCGAGGAACGTCACGACCGGTAGCGCCTTCGGCGGTGACGCGGGAATCGTCGCGTGGAACACCGCGATCACCTGATCGGAGGTGAGGCGCTTGCGCACGCTGTCTTGCGCGATGATGAGCGCACCTGCGGTGCCCATCTGTGCGTTGCCGCCGGTGTGATCGCTGTGCCAGTGCGTGTTGAAGAGGAAGCGGACCGGTTTCGGCGTGAGCGCCGCGATGGCCGCCTTGATCTTCGGCGCGAGCGACGCGTAGTCGTCGTCGATGACGAACACGCCATCGTCTCCGTACCAGACGCCGACGTTGCCGCCGGTCCCTTCGAGCTCCGCGAAGCCGGGCGCGAGCTTCGTCGTCTTGATCGCCACCTTGGAGTCGTCGTATGCGGGCCGATCGGCGAGCGCAGGAGTCGCGGCCAGCACGAGCGCGAGAGCGAGGGTCTTGTTCATGGGGCGAGCTTACTCGAGCGGGTGCAGGTCCTGTGGCTCCGTCGGGATGAGCGCTGCGACCGTGGGGTGGATGTACACGACGCGCGAGATCGTGGTCGTCGCAGCCGACGCCGAGCAGCCATGCATCGAGGATCTGCGGGAGCCGCTGACCGCCGCGTCGTGGTGCTTCACGGGAGCTGGCTGACGATGACCGCCGCGCCCGCGATGGCGACGACGTCCTCGACGAGCGCCGCCGGCAGATCCTTGCCGAACGCACGAGCGAGCGCAGTGCGCGCGGCTGCACCACCCAGCGTGCCGATGACGGCGCCCACGACTCCGCAGACGATGCATCCGACGAGCCCGTGGTACGCGAGGCCGACCGCTGCGCCCGAGAACGCGCCCGAGGCGACGCGCGCGATGAACTGTGGCGGCGACTTGCGGCTCGGCGTCTTCGGGTGCTGATCTCCGATGAGCTCGCCGAACGCCAGGAACGACGCGATCCACGGCGTCGCCGCGTATCCGAGGAACGCGAGCGAGGTTCCGCCGACCTTCAACAAGCCGAGTCGCGCTGCCCAGCTGAGCGCGGCGAGTGGCATGAAGGTGCGCAGACCGGTGACGATGCCGAGCGCGAACGCGAGCGCGTAGATGAACATGTGACCTTTCTCGTTACGGATTGGCGAGGAGGGAGTTCCGGATGAGCTCGCGTGGGCGGTGCAGTCGTGACGTGGCCATCGCACCGATCGTGCGAACCCCGGAGTCGCGGAGCCGCGATCGAACCTCGAGTACGGGTTCTGGTAGTCAGCGCCAAAACAGACTGCGCTCACCTACGTGGCCCTACGGAACGTGTCCCATCAGAAGGTCGGGTTCTGTAAGGACTCGTGGGTGCGGGCCAGGTCGTGCTCGACGGTCTCGCGGTAGGCGCGGGCGGCCGCGGGGTCGAGCTTCTGCGTTCCGGGCTTCGTGGCGCCGGCGGCCTGGATCGCGGCCATGTAGAGGAGGCCGCGGGTGAGCTGGATGTAGCGCGGCGGGATCGGGTCGACGCTGTTGTCGAAGTTGATGACCTGACCCTGGTTGACGAGCAGGAGCTGCTTGCCGCCGCGTGTCTTCATGATGATGTCCTGCTGCGAGCGCAGGCCGATCATCGGGCGCAGGCCACCGATGTCGAACGGCTTGCCCTGGAAGTCGCGGACCTGCCGGTCGTACATGTCGTCCAGCGAGGAGCCGTTCTCCTTCACGCGTGCGATCTCGGTCGCGCTCGATGCGCCGTTCATGAGCACCGCGCCCGCCGGGAGGAGCTCGAGCTCGCGCTCGCCGATCGTCTGCGTGCCGGTGAGGCTGAGCACGATCTTCGAGCGAGCGAGCGCCTCGTCGAGCGAGCCCTCGACGGTGTAGCCGTGCTCGGCCGCGAGCTGCCGAAGCTCGGCGGTGCGCTTGTCGAACACGCGCACGTGATACCCGAGCGCCTGGTACGCCTTTGCGGTCTCCCGTCCGACGGCCCCGGCCGCGCCGATGACCAGGATGTCCTTGCCGAGCGAAAAGCCCTGCTTCTCGATGCGCTCGAGCCGCGCGTGGCCCGTGAGCGCGAGGGAGCGGCCGATCATCGGGCTCTCGTGCACGGTCTTTTCGACGGCATCACCGACCGTGATCACCGGAAACTTGAGATCGAGCTTCTCGAGCTTGCGGATGCCGCGCGTGGTCTGCTCGACGCCGACGATGCGGCCATGCAGCTGCGGATACTCGCGGTTGATCATCTCGAGCAGCTCGCCGCCGTCGTCCACCACGAGGTACCGGTGCTGCAGATCCATGGGCTTCGGATGCCCCGAGTCGGTGCCGACGCCGATGATCTCGTCGATCGCACCGCGCAGCTCGACCTCGCGGTTGTGCGCGCCGTTGCCGAAGCCGGTCGCGAGATCGGCCTCGGCCCTCGCCGAGCGGATGTCAAATCCATCCGCCTTCAGGTCGTCCATGACCGCGTCGACCTGCGAGTACGTCTTGCCGAGCAGCATCGTGTCCTCGGCACGCGCGCCGCTCGCCGTGAGCGCCCGCGCGAGGCCACCCGTCGAGCCGAGCAGGTGCTGGATGCCGATGACCTTCCAGCCCGCGAGCGTCTTTCGTCCGCCGAGCTTCTGCACGAGCTTCGCAAACGCCGGCATCTCGGGGTTCGAGATCTTGACGACCTTCGAGCGGTCCTCGCCCGCGGTGAAGATCTCGGTGCCGAGGACGCGATCGCGCGCGGGGACCTTGCGCGCGAGCTTCTCGTCGTGCGCGACCTTGCGCTCCGTGAGGAACGCCTCGCGGAAGCGCTGGCCCATCTGGATGTCGAGCGGGTGCGTGCTCGCGACCTTCGTGAGCAGCAGCTTCTGCTCGAAGCGGTTGGTCGGGATCTCGCGCACGCCCATCATGCGGAGCGTCTCGACGCGGCTCTTCGTGTCCCGCGCGGCCTTGTCGCGCGCGGCGACCATCTGGGGAGACGGAGGACGCGGCGCGGCGAAACTGGGGTCAGCTGACCCCAGAAGACAGGCGATTCCCGCCACGATCCAGCGTGTTGCGCGACGCACGACCGGAGATGGAGCACCGCGCGTGCCATCGTCGTCGACAGGCCGCGCCGCGAGCAGCGGACTCGGCGACCCTCCGCGTCGACGCGGCCCGACGACCTGGCGCCCTTGCGTCAGGTCGGAGCGAGCAGGCCGAGCGCCTCGCGCTGGGCGTCATCGAGGTGCGGGTCGGCGAGCGCGGTCGAGTACGCCTTGCCGAGGTCGTCCTCGACGAGACGGAGCGCCTCGTTGATCTCGCTGTCGCCGGCGGCGCGGGCCACGTCGTCGACGCCGTGCGCGAGGAGCTGGCGCGTCTCGCCCTCGCGTGGTGCGGCGCCACCGAGTGCGGTGATCATGCCGGCGAGCGCCTGCTGGTGGGCTGCGTGGCCCTCCGCGCGCGTCTCCGCCTCCGTGGGATCTTTCAGCGACGATGCTGCCCGCAGGTTCGCGAGGCGGCCATTGTCCTCGGCCTCGAACAGCTGCTCGAGCACGGCGACCTGCTGGGCCGGGCCGACATCGGACGGGTGCTTCGCCTCCTTTTGCGCGCGCTCGTACGAGGGCGACGAGGAGCTCATGAGTGGCGGCACGTTCTTTTCGTCAGGCATGGGCTCCCTCGTTCGATGACTCGTCGACCTCGTCCGTTGCGCGCGACTCGCCGGAGCGGTCGAGCGCGAGCTTGAAGAGGATGGGGCCTATCATCTCGTTGATCGCGACGGTGGCGAGCACGAGCGAGCGGACCTTCGCGCCGACCGACGGGATGTTGCGCTCCACGATGACGCCGATGCCGAGCGCGACACCAGCCTGCGACACGAGCCCCGACCAGCCCCACTTCTTCACGACGGGCGGATCGTCGGCGAGCCGTCCGCCGAGGCGATGCGCGGCGTACGTGGCGCCCGCACGACACGCGCAGAGCAGCAGCGCAACGGGCCACAGCTGCTCGAGCGTGGGGATGTCGAGGTGCGCGCCGGCGCCCGCGAAGAACACGACGTACACGAGGCTGCCAAGCCCCTCGATGCCGTGCAGGAACTTCTCGCCCTCCTGCGACAGGTTCTGGACGATGAATCCGGCGACGAGGAACGTGAGCAGCGGTTCGAAGTGCAGGTAGCCGAGCACCTCGGTGAGGCCGATGCCGAGCACGAGCAGCACGAGCGCGAGCGACCGGTTCACGAACCGGAGGTAAAGGACGAGCAGGAGCCCGAGCGTGGTGCCGAGCGAGACGCTGCCCAGGATCTCGCGGCCGAGATCGCGGAAGGCCGAGCTCGACAGCGTGGCACCGACCTCGATGAGGGGCTTTGTGAGCGTGAGCGTGGTGGCGAGGATCACGAGGACCACGACATCGGAGACCATGACCGTCGCCAGCGTGGTCTGGGCGATGGGCCCCTGCGCGCGGGTCTGCGAGAGGACGGCGAGCGTGGCCGACGGGCTGCGCGTGATGGCGATGACTCCCCAAAGGAGCGACAGCCCGATGACGAGCGGTAGCGGACTGCCGTCGAGGAAGGGCAGGAGCGGCGATGCGAACGCGAACACGATCGCGCAGAGCACCATCACCACGAGGCTCTGGAGGAGCGTGGCCCACGCGAGCGAGCGCGCGGTCTTGCGCAGCTCGGAGATGCGCAGCTCCGCGCCACCGGCGAGCGCGATGAGCGCGAGCGCGAGCGGGTTGGTCTTGTTCACCTGGGTGACGGTCTCGTGATCGACGAGGTCGAGCACGTAAGGCCCCGCGACGATGCCGACGAGGATGTACGCCGTGAGGTGAGGGATCTTGAGCGGCTCGAGCAGCTCGGACGCGAGCGTACCGACGAGCAGCAAGAAGCCCGTGGCTGCGATCGCGGCGAGGCTGCCGCGCACCGTGGGGACCGTTCGCGTGGCCACCCACAAAAGTGCGAACATGATGGCGAGCACCGCGAGCTGCTGGAGCCGCAGCAGCGGACCGCCCTTCTTCGAGGCGCCGTGGCTCACGTGGCCTCCTCTGCGGTCACGCTCTCCGTCTGGATCTCGCCGGCCCGCATGAGCGCGGCGCGCAGGGACAGCGGGCCGATGATCTCGCCGACGAGCGTGACGATGGCGGCGGTGAGCAGCACCGTGTCACCGAGGTTGCCGCGGAACGTGAGCGCGAAGCTCAGGCCGATGCACATCGTGATCTCGCCAGCGGGCATCATGGACCACCCGATGAGCGGCGTCGCGGCGCGCGCCGAGTCGGGCAGGCGGACGAACAGCGCGATGCCGTGCAGCACGATGACGCGCACCACGAGCACGGCGCCCACGATGAGCGCGTGGCGCATGATCGTCTGCGGACCGATGCGGGCGCCGGCGAGCAGCAGCGCGGGTACGAGCGCGGAGCGTCGCGTTGGCTCGATCATCGCGAGGATGCGGCGGCGGTGACGCGAGGTGAAGCCGAGCGCCATGCCGAGGGCGAACAGCGCCGCGACGACGGGCAAGCGCGCGCGTGCAGCAGTGCCGGCGGCGAGGAGTCCGATCCCGACGAGGATGCCCCACGACTGATCGGTGCGCTCCTCGCGCGAGAGCATGACGGACGCCACGAGGCCAAGGACGATCCCGACCGCCACGAGCCCGATGGGCAGCGCGGACGCGTTCAGCCACGTGCGGTGTCCGAGATCGAAGCGCGGGTGCAGGCACAGGCCGACGCACGCGACGAGGATGGGCGCGATCTCCTTGGCCTCGGCGAGATCGTCGAGCAGCTCGGAGAGCGGACCAGTTGCGGCGTGGCGCTCTGCGACCCAGCGCACCGCGTTCGACGTGGTCTCGCTGGCGACCGCGCCGAGGCCGAGCGCGAGCACCCAGCGCTCGAGCCGGGTGTGGCCGGGCTCGACGTACGGGATGAGGAACCAGGCGGCCGTCGCGACGCACCCGACGGTGAGGAGCCCGAGCCCAGCGCCGAGCAGCAGCCGACGTCGCGAGAGGTAGCGTGTGCGGACGACGCCGTAGTCCACGCCGATGACGAGCGCGACCCAGCCGAGCGAGATGTAGAGGACGGGCTCGACGTCCAGCTGCACGGCTCTGTCGACGATGCCGAGCAGATCGGGCCCGAGCAGGAAGCCGAGCACGATCCACTCCGATCCCGACGGCAGCCCGAGGCCGCGCACGGAGCGACCGCGGCCGAGCAGCCCGCTCAGATACGACAGGCCGACGAGGCCCATGACGAGGACCAGCGTGTTCACGCGGTGTCGAGCTTGCGGATGCGCGCGAAAGCGACGCCCGCGCGCGTGAGCGCGTCGGCGATGGCGGACGCGAGGTCCTCCTCCCCGGGCGCCGCCGTACCAACGACGAAGTACACGGCGCGCTCACCCTCGATCTCGGTGAGCTCGACGTGCGCGGCGCGGCCCTGGCGGCGGAGCGCGTCGACGAGCGCCTTGCGGATCGGGCCCTGTGGGACGCGCGAGTCGACGACGATCTCGTAGTGCGACGGCAGCGACTCGCCGAGCACGCGCACCGTCGACAGAAACGCGCGCACGTGAGGCACGCGGATCTCCGCGCCGGAGCGATCGATGATGCGCAGGTCGGAGAGCGTGACCTCGGCGAGACGACCGGAGTGGCGGCCGATCTCGATGAAGACGTCGATCCGGTAGTGACCGCTGAAGAGCGCGAAGGCGCCGATGGCGGTGTTGGCGAGGCTCGGCGTCATCGCAAGCACGAACGCGACCGTGAGCCCCACACCGCCGATGCGCAGCGCGCCCCACTCGTTGACATTGCCGGTGAGGAGTGGCCCCACGGCGAGCAGCGCGCCGAGGATGACGAGGGCGCGGATCACGACGCTGGTGGGCAGGGCACGACGGGGCGCGAGCCAGCGCAGTTGGATGCCTCCCTGCGCGACGCTCTCGAAGAACACGCGCAGGAAGCGCATGAGCACCGCGAGCGTGAACGCGCCGAGCGCGACGAGCACGAGGACCGGCAGCGCGCCGCCGATGCGGCCGAGGAACGTCGTGAGCGGGACGAGCAGGTAGCCCGTGAGCCTCCGACCGTACGACTGCGAGAACGGCAGCAGCGACAGCGACGTGAGGATCCACCCGATGACGATGACGATCTGCACGAGCGGCTTGCCGACGCTGACCGTGGTGGACGCGGCGATGCGCACCGCGCCCGGGGTGAGCAGCTCGATGGTGCCGATCTTGAGCGCCGGAATCTCGCTCGTCGTCTCGACGTGCGTGCCGACGCGTGCGGCGAGGCTCGAGACCGCGCGCAGCAAGAGGAACGCGAGCAGCCCGGAGAAGACGATCAGCGAGATGGAGAAGACGAGGTTGGCGATGGAGCGACGACGCATCTCCGTGCGCAGACCCTGGCGCACTGCCGAGGCGCACGACTCGGCGTGGATCGCGACCGAGGGATCACCCGCAGCGGTCGCATCCTCGGCATCGAGCTGGATGAACGGCGTATCGCCGACGTAGAGCACCGCCAGCGACGAGGCGAAGCGGACCTGGACGTCACCGGGATGACCGTCCTCGATGGCCTGCTCGAGCACGCGCGAGGCGCGACGAGCGCGCGACTCCACCTTCTCGCCCGCGCGATCGAGGCGCAGATCGCAGAGGTGTCGCTCGCCGATCTGCACGAACGCGACGGCGGGCTGGTGCGCGGGTTCGGCCTGGGGGCCGAGCATCGGCGCCTGCTCGACGAGGGCGGGCGACTCGATCCCGCCGTCCACACCTATGCCGTCGAGATCACCGCCGTCCTCGTCGGCGCGCGCGGCGGCGCACGCCAGCAGAGCAAGGCAGATCGCAACGACGCCGTGTGTCCATCTCCGCACGCGACCCACGAGATACCACGGCGTCGGCGGGGCGCGAAGTCGGCGTCGGACGCTACTTCGCGTTCCGGGTGCGCGCGACCAAGAGCGTCGTGTCGATGCGAGTCGCCTTCGAGGCGCCCGTCTTGTCGGACGCGCGCGTCGTCATCGTGAGCTGGAGCTCCGCCTTCTGCAGCGCGTGGTCGGCGAGCGAGAACCACAGGGTCGACGTCCCGTGCAGGCTCGCGTCGTACGCCGTGCGCTGACCCTCGGCAACGTCGAGGCGACCGACATCCGTGACCGCGTCGAGGATCGCCGCGCCCGCCTCGTAGCCACGCAGCGTCACCTTCGCACCACCACGCGCCACCACCGGCGCCCCGTTCACGGTCACGGGGAAGTCGATGAGGACCTCGTCGCTCTGGCCGGGCTCGAGCGCGCGATGCGGCAGTGGCGCCAGCACCTTCAGGAGGAGCAGGCGCGGATCGTCGGCGGTCGCGCTCGACGAGCCATCCTCGTTCACGCCCCGCAGGAGCGCGGGAGGCACCGCTTCGTGATCCTCGCCGTGGGTCATCACGAGGTCGCGTAGCACCACGTTGGCGGTCGCATGCCCGGTCGCGATCACGTCCATGCCGCCGCGCACGGTGAGATCGAGCGTGGGCGCCTCGTCGAGATCATCGGTCGATCCCATGTGCTGCTCGTAGTCGTACGCGATCGTCCGCGTCGACGAGAAGTCCCAGTGCAGCGCCGCGTTCGCGACCTCCACGGGTGCGACCGCGCGCGAGCAACCCGCGAGCACGAGCGCGGCGAACAGCTTCTTCACGCGCGCGCTCCGTAGCGCTCGGCGAGCGCGCGACCGAGCGCGGCCATCTCGGTGCGCAGGGCCGCGGGGGCCAGCACCTCCACGTCGCTGCCGAAGGATCGGATCCAGCCCGCGATCTCAGGCGACGCGTAACACGTGAGCTCGAGCTCCACACCGCCGTCGGACAGCTCCGAGAGCTTCTGCGTCGGATGCCAGACCCGCTCGCGGATGCGACGGGCCATCGTGCTCGAGAAGCGCAGGCGGTACCGTGCCGTCGTCTTGCCGATGAACACGCCGAACGCGCTCTCGGCCAGCGCGTCCGCGTCGTAGCCGCGCGGGGCCGTGCCTTTTTCGTCGAGCGCCTGGAGCGACACGAGGCGATGGAGGTTCAGCACGATCACGGCGTCGTGCTTCTGCACGTAGGCGTGCAGGTAGATCGCGCGCTCGTAGGCGAAGAGCTTGAGCGGCAGCACCTTGAAGCTCTTCTCGCCGTCGCCGTGAGAGACCGCCCGGTAGGTGACCTTGCAGAGCTTGCGCCTGCTGATGGCGTCGATGAGCGGCCACAGCACGTCGGGCGGCGTCTGCTGGTACGTGAACTTCTCGAGCGAATGCACCGATGAGACGATCTCGCGCAGCCGTGCGTGGTCCTTCTTGCCGAGCGAGGCCTCGATCTTGTCCGCGAGGTCCTCGAGCGCGGTGAACGACGACGTCTTGCCATGCGCGCTACCGTCCATCGCGAGGCGCAGCGCGAGGTAGTGGCTCACGTCGAGCAGCGACGAGATCTGCGAGAGCTTGTCGGAGAACGCGACGCGCCACTTCTTCTTCGGTCCGTCGGTCTCCTCCTCGGCGATGGGGAGCCCCGCCTCCTGCAGCGCCTGCAGATCGCGTCGGATGGTGCGCACGCCGGCGCCGTGGCGCGCTGACAGCTCGTACAGATCCGCGCCGCCCTGCCGATCGAGGTCGCGCAGGATCATGAGGATGCGGACCAGCTGGTTGTTGCGCTTGTCGGCCATGCAGCGACGAGGATCGGCGTCCTGGGCCGAGACGGCAACTTTACGGCGAGGCGCGCTGCTTCTTGCCTGCTCCGGCACCCGGACGAGCTGCGGGTCGGTCGCGCGAGGGACACGGGTCTGCAGGTTGGCTGATCGCAAAACTTGCTCGATCGACGTGGACTGAACTAGTGTTCAGTCATGACCAAGCTCGCCGATCTCGAGGCCAGAAAGGCCCGCCTGCTCGCGCTGTTCGAGGGACCGCTCGCCGGAGTGCGCTTCCCCGACGTCGACGCAGAGATCCTGTCCGCCCACGCCAAGACCGCCCGCGACGCCGAGGTGCGCGTCGAGGCGTTGCGCACCCAGCTCGAGCAGGCGCGCACCGTGCTCGAGGAAGAAGAGCGAAAGCTCGAGCTCCGGCTCGACCGCGCGCTCGCCTACCTGCGCGTCTACGCCGACGGCAACCCCGCGTTATTGACCCAGCTCGAGCCCGTGCGCGCCACGGTCGTCGCGCCCCCGCGTCGTCGCGGCCGCCCGCCCAAGACCGTCTCCGAGAACCTGGCGCTGGAGACGAACGAGCCCGAGCTGCACGTCTAGCGCCCGAGATCCGTCGGGAGCGTTTCAGAGCTCTCTGCGCCAGATCATCGCCAGCGTCCACGGGTTGCGACGACGGCGACACAAGGCGCGCCAGGTCTTGCCGTGGACGTCGCGATCGCCGATGCGCTGCGCGTGCTCGATGTCCACGTCGCGGCCCTGGGCGAGGATGTTTCGGGCCAGCGCCTCGTCGTCGACCAGCACGACGAGCTCGAAGTCCTTGTCGACCTCGAGGCTGCGGAAGTTGAGGTTGGTCGAGCCGTGGATGCTGTAGCGCTCGTCGAAGACCGCGATCTTGAAGTGGTTGAAGTGGTGCTGGTACTCCCACACCTCGATGCCGCACGCGAGGTACCGCGCGTAGTGGTGCTCCTGCGCGTCCTGCCCGAACTGGTTGTCGTTGTGACGCCGGGCGGGCACGACGAGCGTGATGCGCAGCGACGGGCGCGCCGCGGCGCACAGCGCGTCGACGATGCTCGGGTGATAGAGGTACGGGTTCTCGATGAAGATCGACCGCTCGGCCGCGGCGATGCGCTCGAGGTACAGCACGAGCACATCGTTCGGTGAGACGTCCGGCACGTTGCGATACACGCGCGCGCTGCGGATCGCGGCGCACTCCCGTCGCGGTGGTCCCTCGAGCGCGGGCATCGGCTCGTACACTGCGCCGCCGTCGAGGACGAAGCGCGCGTGGAAGTGCAGCTCGAGCTCGGCGGCGACGGGTCCCTCGAAGCGCGTCAGGCTGTCGTGCCACTTCCACCACGGCTCCGGATCTCCGGCCTTCCGCCACGCGCGCGCCTCGACGCGACAGTCGATCGTGGGATCGAACGCACGGTGGAACAGGTACTGCGCGCCGATGTTCGCGCCGCCGCAGTACGCCACCTTGCTGTCGATGATGATGATCTTGCGGTGATCGACGTGCAGGTCATCAACGTCGATCGCGTCGCGGATCTGCGCGGCCAGCAAGGCGAGGCGTGGGTCGATCCCATCGATCACGTGGTCGTAGTCGATGTTCGTGTCGTGGACCTCGATCCCGGCGTCGCGCATGCGCTTGCACAGCGGACGCACGTCGAGCGGGTCATACTCGACGTTCGGGTCGTGGCGCATCATCCGCTTCTCGCCCGTCGAGAAGGGATCGCCCAGCGCGATCTTCTCGATGTTGAGCAGCACGCGCACCTTTACGCCCGCGCCCGCACGCTCGATGAGGATATCGGCGATCTCCTCGCCGACCGGATCGCGGAAGATCAGGAACACGGACACGTGGATGTTGCGCTGGGCCGCGCGCAGATCCGCGAGCAGCGCGGGCAAGATGCGCTGCCCGTCGATGAGCAGCTCGGCTGAGTTCCCCGTCTCGGACACGCTCTCTCGTCGCATACGCGCGCGCGCACGTAAAGACATCCACGCCTGCGCTGCCATGGAGATCCGCTAGTATCCCACGCCGATGGCCACCACGACCGCAGATGCCGCCCCCGCCAGCGACGAGCCGCGCGTCGCCGCCGACCACTTCGGCGGGCCCGCGGGCGCGCTCGCGCTCACGATCCTCTTGCCGGTCATCCCGTACTACCTGACGGCCGCGAACGCCCTCCACGGCGGACACCTGTGGTTCCCGAGGAGCGCCGCCGACGTCGCCGCTGCGATCCCCGCACCGACGCCGCGGGCGCTCGCGATGTACGGCGCGTGGCTCGTGCTGCAGGGCCTGCTCTACGCCTTCGCTCCCGGCAAGATCGTCGAGGGCGCGACGCTGCGCGACGGCACGCGTTTGCCGTACAAGCTCAACGGTCTGCTCGCGCACGTCGTCGGGCTCGCGGTCGTGGTCACGCTGCTCGCGACCCACGTGGTGCGCGCGTCGGACATCGTCGCCGAGATCGGACCCTTCATCACCATCTCCACGGCCGTCATCGCGCTGCTCTGCGTGTGGTTCTACGTGTGGGGCCGGCAGCGCGGTGCGCTCGAGCGGTCGTCGGGCGTCGCGATCTACGACTTCTTCATGGGGACCGTGCTCAACCCGCGCAACGGCCTCTTCGACTGGAAGTTCTTCATCGAGTCGCGCATGGGCATGGCGACGTGGGGCGCGCTCGTCGTCGTGCTGCCGTGGGCGCAGTACGAGCACACGGGCCACGTGTCGCTCGCGATGGGTGTCGTGGCGGCGTGTCAGCTCTGGTACGTCACCGACTTCTTCGTCTTCGAGTCGAACCTCCTGTCGATGCTCGACATCGTCTACGAGAACTTCGGCTTCATGCTCGCGTTCGGCTGCATGGTCTGGATCCCGTTCACGTTCGCGCTGCAGGAGGAGTATCTGCTCGTGCACCCGTTCGAGCTGCCGGTGTGGGCCGCCGTGCTGCTCGTCTGCATGGCCGCGCTCGGCTACACGATCTTTCGCGACTCGAACCTGCAGAAGCAGCGCTTCCGGCGCGACCCGAGCCAGAACGTGTGGGGCCGGCCACCGCGTACGCTGCAGACGAAGCGCGGCACCAGGCTCTTGCTCTCCGGCTGGTGGGGTCTCTCCCGACACGCGAACTACATGGGCGACCTCACGATGGCGCTGTCGTGGTGCCTCGCGACCGGCTTCGGCAGCGTTGTGCCGTACTTCTACTTCATCTACTTCGCGCCGCTCCTCGTGAACCGTGAGCGCCGCGACCATGCGCTCTGCAAGGAGAAGTACGGCGCCGACTGGGACGAGTACTGTCGCCTGGTTCCGTCGAGGATCGTCCCGTACATTTTTTAGGAAGCGATGCACAAAACGCTCTCCGGTCCGCGTCATGCTCAGGGAGAGATGAACGAGACGACGCTCATCGAGAAGGCACAGGCGGGTGATCGCCACGCGTTCGATGCGCTGTATGCGTTGCACCACGCGGCGGCGCTCGTTCGCCTGACGCACCTGTGTGGCCCGGGCGTGCAGGTGGACGACCTCGTGCAGGACACGTTCATCCGCGCGTACCGCTCGATGAAACGCTTTCGCGGCGACTGTCCGTTCGCGTGGTGGCTCCTGCGCATCGCGACGCACCTGGCGCGATCTCGGCAGCGCAGCCTGCGACGCTCTTTGTGGCGGCTGTTCTCCGGTAGCGACGAGGAGGCCGCGCTGTCCGATCGCGACGCGAGCGCGCAACCCGAGCTCACGTCCGTGCACGCGGCGCTCTC
This sequence comes from Polyangia bacterium, assembly GCA_039923495.1. Classification (GTDB taxonomy): domain Bacteria; phylum Myxococcota_A; class Polyangia; order Palsa-1104; family Palsa-1104; genus JBDTCO01. The sequence continues at coordinate 22,439 of JBDTCO010000073.1, read as the reverse complement.
GAAGATCTCTGCCAAGCTGTCGGAGGCCGTCATCCTGCACGACCTCGAGGAGCGCACGCTCGCCGAGATCGCGGGCGAGCTCGAGGTCCCGCTGCACACGGTCGCGGCGCGGGTGCGACGGGGAAAAGAGAGCAGCTGCGCGCGTTGCTCGAGGCCAGGGAGCCGTCGCTCGCCGCATGCATGACGGAGGTGCGCTGATGAACCGAGCTCCCTGGCTGCACGCCGCGCGACGACAGGCTCGCACGCTCGTCGACGCGCGCCTCCGGGCGCCGCGTCCCTCGTTCGTCCTGCCGCACCGCACGCTCCCGGTGCTGCCGCTGGTCCTCGCCTTCGTGATCACAGCGTCGGGTGCCTGGGCCTGGACGCGTGGGGTCGAGCCGCAGGTGCTGGTCGAGAAGCCTGCGCCCGCGATGGTCACGCATCGTCCGCCGAGGCACGTGGACGAGCCGTTCGGTGACGTCATCGAGGTGAAGCGCCCGTCCCAGCTGCCGCCGCTGTTCGACGTCGGCGAGTACAGATCCCGCGGTGTGATGGTGAAGTGAAGGAGAACCCATGAAGATCTTGATCGGCTTGCTGCTCACCACGACGCTCGCGTGGGCAGAGCCCCCTCCGAAGCCACAGCGCTACGACTTCGACGTCGACGAGGTCCAGGGAGACGTCGCCCGGGCATCCGGCGAGCTCACGACGAGCCTTCGTCACGCAGCCCGCGAGCGCCTCATTCATCCGCGGACGCAATTTCTGTCGGAGCTCATCCGCTCCGCCGACGATCGCTGACGCCTCCAAGAGGCATGGCGCCGCGCGTGTTCGCGAACGCCTCCCGCGCTGCCGCCGCTGCATGCGGAGAGCGCCAGCATCGCCAGGCCCAGTAGAGTTCTCGTGCTCACCGGGTGCAGGATGACACCGGCGCGGCGTGCGCACCCGCTGTCGAGGCTGGAACGATGACGACGCACACGCTGCTCTTCTGCTTCATCGCATTGGACCGTTCGTGTGGCGACATGCAGTGCGGCGATCACGAGGTGTGCTTCTCGGACTGCCGAAGCATCCCGCGCGTCGATGGGGGTGCCCCGATGCAGCTCCAGGCCGCCTGCCGAACCACCGCCGCCCTGGGCTGCAAGAGCGGCGACAAGCCGTGCACGTGCGACGCGCTGTGCACCGAGGCGGTCGGCTGCAGCGTCGGGAGCTTGCGAAGGATCGCGCCGACTCGTCCGATCGACGTCGAATGTCTCTGCGCGCCGTTGTGAATCTCCCCACCGGACAGCGTCGTCCGGTCACCGGCCGCTGCTGACTGGTGCCGGACCGAGCCGGACATCGTTCGTCCGCCTGCCGGGGCCTTGCACCAGAATGCCTAGTTTTCCTCGAAGAGCGAAGCGGCTGACTCGGAAGCAGGCCATCGTCAGACGTGAGCAGCGCACCGAAGAGAGCCGACGAGTACGGTTCGTAGCTCAACGATAGGGTGACGAATCGGTCGTGGAGACGTCGACCCTATCTCTACTGATGTAGAGACGTAAGGTATCGAGTGTACGACTGTCTCGCGGCACAAAAAAGAAATGCGATCGCGAACCGGGAAGATCCGCTACGTCCACTCGCGCGAGTAGTCCAGTCTGTGAGACCCTTGTCACCCGATTCGGTGACACGACAAAGGTGACGGTGTTCGTCGAGATCGCCACGCAGCCACGGCCGATGTGGATGTCTGTGATTGGAAACGAGAATGCCAAAAAACAGAACCACATGGTCATACACGGCACTAATATCAAATCTATTTTAAAGTCACTCCGCCAGGCAGCGGAAATTAAATAGGCTATCGTTAAGCCCACAACGGTCACGCCAGATAGTTTCGCGACCGTGCGAACTTCATCGCTACCTTTACTTACGAGTTCCATACAGAACCTTTCAGCCTTCAGGGACATTTTGGACCCGGTGGCCTCCGCTCCATCTACGACTCGCTCGTCGGCTGCCTGTCGCGCGTGAAGTCGCTCGTTCGACGCAGGGCCGCTGCTGGCTCTTCACTTCACCGGCGCGCCGCCGATCATGATTGGCACACCCGGCTTGCTCCACACGGCGATGACCGCGTCCTCGACGACGTCGACGCCCTGGCCAGCATGCACGCCCACAGCATAGCGCGCCTTCACGTCGCGAGGCGGCGACGCGCGGTTCCCATCTGCGTGCCTTCCTGGCGTGAAGCCGTCGCGGGGAAGAAAGCTCGTCGTTGGCGCGTATGACCATGCATGACGCCTCTTGTGGCCCGCCCGCTCCTCGCTCGCACGCTCACTGCCGGTGCCGTTGCCTTCGGCGCGGGCTTCGTGGTGCTCGTCGGTTCCTTCATGACGTTCCGGGGAGACTCGGCCACCGCGATCGAGGCACCTGTGGTCGAGGCACCTGTGGTCGAGGTGGCCGTGGTCGAGACCGCGACGTTGCACGCGGCCGTCGTGGCGGCGCCGAGCCAGGTGACGCTCGAGCTCGACGTGACGAAGGCCCAGTCGATGTGCGAGTACTACTCGGTGTGGGACGTGCAGCGCGTGACCGTCGAGCAGGGCACGAAGCACGCGTCGTTCCAGCGAGACTTCGCGTTCGCGGACGGCTGCAAGTGGCGGTCGGAGGAGTCGGTCGTCGAGGTCGAGCCCGGTCGCTACGCGTACTCGTACACCGAGGCGCCGGTCTCCTGCCGTCCGCACCACGTGGCCGCGCCGGCGTGCACGCGCTCGGGCTGGGCCATCGCGCGCTGAGTCTCCTGATGCAACGGAGGGTGGCATGATCGCCCGCATGATCGGTCCGCGCTTCCTCTACCTCCACGGCTTTGCATCGGGGCCTTCTTCCTACAAGGGCGTCGTGCTCGAGGCGCACTACGCCGCGAGGCAGGTCGAGCTGCGGCGCCTCGACCTGCGCCTGCCCTCGCTTTCGCACCTCCGCCTCACCGCGATGATGGCGTCGATCCGCGAGGCCATCGGCGGCGAGCGAGACCGCGCCGTGCTCTTCGGCTCGAGCCTCGGTGGCCTCGCGGCGGCGCGCGTCGCCGAGGAAGACCCGCGCGTCTGTGCGCTCGTGCTGCTGGCGCCAGCGTTCGGCCTCGTCGACCGCTGGCACCAGAAGCTCGGTGACGCCGCATGGAGCGAGTGGCAGACCACCGACCGCCTCGAGATCGACGATCACGCCGAGAAGAAGAAGGCGCACGTCGACTTCGGCTTCATCGAGGACCTCGTCGCGATCGACGCGCGCACGGGCGGCCGGCCCGACGTCCGTGTACCCACGCTCATCATCCACGGCGTCTCCGACGACGTCGTCGGCGTCGAGAGCTCGCGCGCGTGGGCGCGTGAACGCCGCTGGGTGAAGCTCGTCGAGGTCGATGATGGCCACGAGCTCATCGCTTCACTGCCGCGCATCAAGGCGGAGGCAGACGCCTTCTTGAAGCCGTTCCTGTAGCGCGCGGTCGAGCTCGCTTTACGCGACGAGGCCGCTCACGTCGCGCGTCAGCTGCGTCCAGCGACGCTTCATGTCGGCATCGAGGCGCGCGAGGTCCACGCCCGCCGCGGTCGCGATGGCGAGCTCGTTCGGGAACGATGTACCCATCGGCGCAGGATCGTCGCTGCCGAGCACGCAGTGGACATGCGCGCGCTGCAGCGCGACGAGCGGCATCGCGCCGTGGGCGTGCTCGAGCTTGCCGAGCGCGGTGGGGATGAGGAGGCGGTTGCTCGTCGGGCAGACCTCGAGCGTCACGCCTTCGCGCGCGAGCCGCTCGAGCACCGAGGGGTTCTCGAGCGAGCGCACGCCGTGGCCGATCCCGCGCGGCGACAGCGCGAGCGTGCGCTCCACCGACGCGGCGCCGTCGAACTCGCCCGCGTGGATCGTGAGATCGGGCAGCGCAGGCCGCAGGCGCTCGAGGATCGCCACGAGCGGCGCGGGCATCGGTTCGGGATCGTTGCCCGTGACGATGCCGAGCACGTCGAGGCCGACGAGCGACGGCGCGTGCTCGAGCACGACCTCCGCGAGCGCTCGATAATGCGGCTCGCTCTCGAAGGTGCGCGAGAAGCCGAGCCGCACGAGCACGCGCTTTGCGGTGGCGTGCTCGACGGCGTCTCGGCTCGCGAGCAGCGCGACGAGGACGGAGCGCGCGCGCTCGGCGAATGGCACGGGCGCGAGCGCTCTCCACGCGACGCCCTCGTTCTCGAGCAGCGTGCGCGTCATGGAGAAGAGGCTCACGCGCATCTCGAGGCCATCGGTCTCGTCGGCGGCCTCGCGAAACGCGATGCGCGCGAGCTCGGCGATGGCGTCCACGCTCACGTACGCAGCGCGCGCGAGCACGATGCACGCATAGAAGATCGTCGCGTCGTCGCTCGGGTGCTGGAGCACCATAGCCTGCGCGAGCTCGGCCTCGGTGCTGAAGCGACCGCCCGCGAAGAACACGGGTGCCTTCACATCGAAGCGCTGCGCCACGTCGAGCAGCGCGCGCGGCGAGTGCGAGCCTTCGAGGTGGCGATGAAGGTCGTAGCGCACGGCGGCTACGGGACCACTACCCGACGTGCGGGGTCAAGTTCGCGGTCCGGGTCGCTACAGCGTCGGGCCCATGGGATGCGCGAACTGCTTGAGCCAGTCCCACGTGGGACCGGGCAGCGTCGGATCGATGGAGTGTCCGGTGCTGCCGCCGTTGTAGGCCGCGAAGTGCGAGGCCTCCGGGTAGTCGTTGAGCTGGAGCAGGCCCTCGAGGTCGATCGAGTATTCCTGCGGCACGACCATGTCGCCCGGGTTGTGCGTGAGGAAGAAGGGGATCTTGCGCGCCGGTGTCTTCATCAGCTTCGCGTACTCCGAGCACGAGTTGCCGTAGTCGTTGGAGTCGGCGATGCAGCCGCCCGAGAACTCTGCGGCCGCTGCGTACTTCGTGGGGTTGAGGAGCCCGTAGCCCTGCACGAAGAACGAGCCGCCGCTGTGACCGGAGAGGTACTCACGGTCGCGGTCGATGTTGTACTGGCTCTCGAGGAGCGCGCGCAGCTTCTCGACCCACGGACCATCGCGACCTTCCTCGAAGCAGAGGTACGGGTCCGATCCGGGGTCGAGCTCGGGACACGGCGCGCCCTCGGGAGCGACGGCGATGAAGCCGTTCGCCTCGGCGGTGGCCTTCCACACGTAGCTCACCTCCGCCTTGACGCCGGCCGGTGCGGGACGCCAGCCGTGGAAGTGCATGAGCAGCGGGACGGCCGTGGCGCCCGTGTAGGTCGTGGGGACGTAGACGGCGTAGTTGCGCGCGGTCCCGCCGTCGTCGAGCGTGGTCTGATAGAGGCCGGTCTGACCGCCCGTCCCCATCGAGAAGCTCTGCGCCTCGGGGCAGGCCGTCGCGTCGGGCGTGAGCTCCTTGCCGTCGGCGGAGCATGCGTAGCCCACCCCGCCCACGCCCGTCATGCAGATGGGCATCCCGCACGCGACATCGACGTGGCCCTCGGGTGCATCGGCGACACAGCGACACGGCGCGCTGCTGCACCCGCTCATCACGAGTGCGAGCACAGAAGCAGAAAACAGCGTTCGTACGATGATCTTCACGGTGGGCCGAATCCCATCCGCGAGAACGAGTGTCAAGAAGCCTGCGGCCAGGCCCGGTGCGACTTTAACGCGTCCATGGTACCGAGGCTCTGTGCAGACGAAGGCCGACGATCGGCAGCTCGCTAGCACGACCATGAGCATGGCGTCGCGGCTGCTCATCGTCGCGGTCGTGCTGCTCGCCGCGTGCGCCGGGTCGCCTGCGGCGAGCATGCCGGGCGTGGTCACGGTCACGTTCTTCTCGTCGTCACCCACCGATACGAACCTCGTGCTCTCCACCGGCACGATGAAGCTCTCGCATCTCGAGGTCAGCGGTGACGCGCCGCCGATGTATCCGCCGACGCTCCCCGAGCGGAAGCTCGATCTCACCAACTACAACACCGTCGCGCAGGCGATCACGGGTCTTGCGCCGGGGCTCTACGACCTCGTGCAGTTCGACTATCACGCCATCATGATGACGGGCACGTGGCGCACCGTGCCGTTCTCGATCCACATCGAGCCGGTGGGCATGCCACAGGTCTCGGTGCGCGCGGACGTCGCGCACGAGCTCGGCGAGAACGAGGACGTGACGTTCGGCATCTTCGTCGGCGTCGCGAGCTGGTTCGCCGGAGATCTGCTCGATTCGGCGATGTCGCACGGCGGGGTGCTGGTGTGCGATGGCGCGAGCAACCCGTTCGTCTCGATGGAGCTCGCCCAGCGCATCTCGATGTCGTTTTCCACCGAGTAGGCGACGCCACTCCAGCGGGTCCTACCCGAGGTACCGGCGCTCGAGGTGGCGGCGAAAGTGGGCTGGATCGAGCGTCGTGCCCGTCGCGCGCGTGCACAGCTCGTCGGTCTCGTGGCGCGACGCACTCTGCCAGATGTTCGTGCGCAACCAGTCGAACACCGGCGCGAGGTCGCCGCGCAAGATCCGCTCGTCGAGATCCGGGGTGACCTCGCGCATCCGGGCGAACCACTGCGCGCTGTACATCGCGCCGAGCGTGTAGCACGGGAAGTAGCCGAAGAGGCCCGAGGGCCAGTGCACGTCCTGCATGGGCCCGTTCGCGAAGTTGCCGCGCGTGTCGAGGCCGAGCAGCTTCTTCGTCTTCTCGTCCCACAGGGCGGGTACGTCCTCGGCCTCGATCTCGCGCTCGACGAGCGCGCGCTCGATCTCGAAGCGCAGGATGACGTGCGCCGGGTACGTCACCTCGTCGGCATCGACGCGGATGTAGCCGCGCTGGACGCGCTGGAGGAGCCGCGTGAGGTTGTCGAGCTCGAACGCCGGTTGGTCACCGAACGCCTCCACGATGAGCGGCCGCAGCAGCGATACGAACGCGCGGCTGCGACCGAGCTGCATCTCGAACGAGAGGCTCTGGCTCTCGTGGATCGCCATCGACCGGGCCTGCGAGATGGGCTGACCGAGCAGGTCGCGCGGGCGGTTCTGCTCGTAGCGCCCGTGTCCCGTCTCGTGGATCGTGCCCATGAGGCTGCGCTCGAACTCGTCGTCGCCGTAGCGCGTGGTGAGCCGCACGTCCTCGGGCACGCCGCCGGAGAACGGGTGCGTGCTCACGTCGAGGCGGCCCGAGTCGAAGTCGAAGCCGAGGAGGTGCATCACCTTCTCGCACAGCGCGCGCTGCCTTCCGACCGAGAACGGGCCCACGGGCTCGACCAGCGTCTTCTGCGCCGCGCACACCTTGTCGATCAGCGCCGGCAGCCATCCAACGAGGTCACCGAAGATGCGCTCGACCGTCTGGCTCTTGCACCCGGGCTCGTAGCGATCGAGGAGCGCGTCGTACCGACTCGTGCCCAGCTGCTCGGCGAGGAGAGTGGCCTCGCGCCGCGCGTTCTCGATGACGGGCTTCCAGTTCACGAGGAAGCCGGCCCAGTCGTTCGCCTTGCGCTGCTGGCGCCACGCGTGCTCGCAGCGCGAGGCGGCGATCGATGACCGCTGCACGAGCTCGTCGGGCAGCGCGTTCGCCTCGCGCCACGTGCGGCGCATCTCGCGCAGGTTCGCGCGCTGCGTCTCGTCGAGCGACTCGGCGTCGGCGGTCTTCAGCCACGCGGCCAGCTGCGGCTCGGTGCGCAGGCGGTGGAGCAGGCCGGCCATCTCGCCGAGCGCCGCACCACGGGCCTCCGCGCCACCGGGCGGCATGTACGTCGACTGATCCCAGCCGACGATCTGCTGCAGGTGATCGAGGTGATGGATGCGCAGGAACGCGGCGGCGAGCTGATCGTACGAGGGGTGGCTCATGCGAAGGAGCGTAGCGCGCCGCGTGCGCCTGCGGGGCGACTGCGCGGCGAGCTGGATCGTGAGCACCGAGGCCCAGCGAACGCACATGCCGTTGCGCTTTGCGTAGCGGTCGAGCGTGAGCGTGCCGTTGCCACCCTGCCAGCCGTAGACCCACTCGCCGTCATCGGACGGCGCGTGGCGAGCCGCCGGATCGACTACGCTCCTTGTCCATGGAGCGCGTCCTTGTCCTCGGAGCAACGTCGGCCATCGCGGCAGAGGTCGCGGTGCTGCACGCCAAGCGCGGCGATCAGCTGCACCTCGTGGGGCGCGATCCCGACAAGCTCGCCACGCTGAGGACGCGCATCCCGGGGGCCAGCATCGAGGTCGCGGATCTCGTGAAGGTCGACGCGGCCGCGCTCGTACAGCGCGCGATCGACGCGCTCGGCGGGATCGACCGCGTGCTCATCGCGCACGGTGCGCTCGGTGATCAGCTCGCGACCGAGCGCGACGCGGCGGCCGCGATCGACGTCATCACCACGAACTTCACGAGCGCCGTCGCGCTGCTCGTGCCGCTCGCCAACCACTTCGAGCAGGCGCGCGCCGGCCGCATCGGCGTCATCACGTCGGTCGCCGGTGATCGCGGCCGTTCGCGCAACTACACTTATGGTGCCGCGAAGGGCGCGCTCACCATCTACCTGCAGGGCGTGCGCACGCGGCTGTACGCGAGCAACGTCGCGGTCACGACGCTCAAGCTCGGACCCGTCGATACGCCGATGACGCGCGGCCACGGCAAGCACGCGCTCTTCGGCAAGGTGGATCGCGTCGCCAGAAATATCGTGCGCGCGATGGACGCACGCGAGTCAGAGGTCTATGTCCCGTCGGTGTGGGCGCTCATCATGCCGCTCGTGAAGAGAATGCCCGAGCGCGTGTTCCAGAAGCTCGCGTTCCTGTCGGGTCGCTGATGGGCCTGTGGTCGCGGCTGTTCGGGAAGGCGCCTTCGCGCGGCATGCCGCCCGAGGACTCGCCCCTGTGGGCCAAGGGCGAGCTACCCTCTCATCTTCTCGACGAGTGGCGCTGGCTCGTGAAGGAGACGTTCACGCCGATCCTGTGCACGGCGCTCGGCGATCTCTTCCTGCAGGGTCTCGCGGGCCAGGTGTTCCGGCTCGACGTGGAGCTCGGCGTGTTCCGCAGCGCCGCGCGCGATGCCGAGGCGTTCGAAGCAGAGGCGATGCTGTCGCACGACGCGTGGTGGAAGCCGACGCTCGTCGACGAGGCGCGCCGTCGCACGCGGGCTCTTGTCGACGGTGAGTGCTTCAGCTGGATCACCGCACCCGGTCGCGGCGGCGCACGCGACGCGAGCAACCTCTGTCCGCGCACGCTCGTCGAGCACTTCTCGGCGCTCGGCCGCGCCTACGCGGAGGGGCGAGCTACGCGCTGAGCGCGGCGGCGAGGCGCTCGGCGAGGGGACCGCGCCAGCCCTTGTCCATGTTCTCGTGCGCGAACGTGTCCTTGTCGAGGAAGCCCGCGTGGTGCAGGTGCAGGTGCGTGCCGGTCCCCTTCGGTGTGAGCGTCCAGGTGACGATCGTGTCGAGGTGGCTGCCGGGGCCTTTGCCCTCGTCCTTGCCGCCCTGCCACCTGTAGCGAAGCAGGCGCGGCGCGTCGGCATCGAGCACCTCGCAGTGCACGATGCCGTCCCATCCACCCATGGGCTTGGCGCGGAACTGGAAGCGATGTCCGACGATGGGCTGGATGTCGTTCTCCATCAGCCACGACGCGAGCAGCGTCGGTTCGGTGAGCGCGCGCCACACCTTCTCGGGTGGATGAGGGAGCTCGTGGTCGACTTCGATGGACTGCGTCATGGCCCATCTCCACACCTCCGCGGCGCGACGTCAACCGCACGAGGTCGATAGACGCCACGCTCCCGAGGCGCATCGGCGGCGGCCAGAAGCGTGTGCCCCGATTCCGCTGGATGCGCCGGTGACGACCGCGTTGCGCCAGCGGCCGCGCGACCTCAGCCGTGGCGACGCGGCTCGACGCCGGTGCACCACGCGATGACCCGCTCCACGCGCGAGAAGAAGCGCGAGTGCGTGAGCGCGCCATCCATCCAGCCGACGGTGATGCAGTAGTTGCGGTCGTGTGGTGCGTTGTGGTGCTGCTGGTGGTGCTCGGGCGAGAGCAGGATCCCGAGGCGCTGGAGCGGCACGATCGCCGACGGTGGCGTGGGCATGTGCGCCCACTTGTGGATCTGGCTCGTGAGCGACACGAACACGGCCATCATCAGCATGAACGTGGCGCAGAAGAGCTGACGGTCCGTGGGCTCCTGAGAGTGGACCACCCACAGCCCGCCGCTCGTGAGCGTGAGCGCGAGCGCGAAGTTGTGACCGTTGGTCTCGATGAAGTCGTGGTGGAGCATCGCCTTCGGATCGATGTGGTGCTGGCGGAACGTGCGGATCGCGAGCTTGCCGACGAACGGCGTATCGACGCTGCCCCACGTGTCGAACAGCCAGTGCACCACGCCGGACACGAGGTCCGCGCCCATCATGCCGAGCGCCAGCGCAACAGGCAGCCACCACAGACGCAGCCGCACGTCGCCGAGCACGCGCGCCGCGAGCCACGCACCGGTGATGACCGTCGCGCTCATGCCCGCCAGCTCGTACACGCGGTGCGAGAGCTGGTAGCCCTTCTCGAGCTCCTCCGACGCCGGGTTCGCCATCGTATGAGCTACGGGCTCGGTGGCGAGCTGGATTGCCGGAGCGGGATGAAGCACCGTCGCGCTGTGGGTCGGGGGAGCCATGGGTACGAGGATTTGTCCTGGCAGGAGGTGGCTCGGTGAGCCATATCGAAGGGCCCTTGCATCATACCTTGTTCCTTCCGATCCTGGTCGAAGAGCTGGAGTCCGTCCTGCAAAACGCGGAGGACGAGCTCCGGCTCGAGCAGGCCGTGCGCGGGCTCGATGCGCTGCAGGAGCTCGCCGTGCAGGCGCTGCTCGCCGACGGCCTCGCGCGTCGCCATCGCGTCACGCGCGAGGCCTACTACCCATCGGTGGCAGGCAAGCGCTCGCACCGCGCTCGCTGCGATCTCGTGCTCACGCCCACGGGCCGTGAGCTCGAGACCCAGGAGGAGCCGCTCCTGCGTGGATGTGCGCCCGAGGACGCGTTCTGGCTCGAGCTCAAGGTCGCGCACCAGCTCCGTCCGTCGGGCCTGAGCCACCCGCGCTACGGGTCACAATGGAGAAATGCGATCGTCGCGGACGCGAGGAAGCTGCGTTGCGACCCGCGGATCGTGCACGCGGCGCTCGGGCTCGTGGTGTTCACCGATGGTGCAGCGACGCTCGACAAGGACCTCGGGCTGTTCGAGGCGCTGCTCGGCGAGGCCGGCGTGTTCGGCTTTCGCAGCGTGCGCTCCATCGGGATCACCGACCGTATCGGCCACTCGCTGTGCTCGGTCGCGCTGTGGCCCGTGCTGTAGATTTTTGCGAGCACCGCTGAACGAATGTATAGAGGAGGTGGAGGTCCGCGATGCTGCTCACCTTGCTCTCCGGCGCGGCGCTGCTCGTCGGTGTGATGATCCTCGTCCAGCTGATGCGAGCGCAGCGCGAGCCGCCGCAGCTCCTGTCGCGGCTCGACGGCCTCGATCGCGGCTCGGAGCGCGTGGAGCGCGTCGCGCGCGAGGAGCTCGTGCGCAGTCGCAAGGAGTCGCTGACCCAGGGCAAGGAGCTGCGCGAGGAGCTCTCGGGTCAGCTGAGCACCGGCCAGCGCGCGCTGCTCGAGCGGCTCGACTGGCTGCGCGACAGCGTCGAGGAGCGGCTCGAGAGCGTGCGCGGCACCATAGAGACGCAGCTGCGCAACCTCGCGGACGACAACGGCGAGCGGCTCGAAGCGATGCGTGTCACCGTCGATGAGAAGTTGCAGGGGACGCTCGAGCGCCGGCTCGGCGAGTCGTTCAAGCAGGTCTCGGAGCGGCTCGAGCAGGTGCAGCGCGGGCTCGGCGAGATGCAGGCGCTCCAGGCGGGCGTCGGCGATCTGCGCCGCGTGCTGTCCAACGTGAAGACGCGCGGTGGCTGGGGCGAGGTGCAGCTCGGCGCGCTGCTCGAGGAGCTGTTCACTCCATCACAGCTCGTGAAGAACTACCGACCGCGTCCGCATGGGGCCGAGCACGTGGAGTTCGCGCTGCGCATGCCGGGGCAGGGCAGCGAGGCGGTCTACCTGCCCATCGACGCGAAGTTTCCCGTCGAGGACTACGACCGCCTGCGGATCGCGGACGAAGCGGGCGACCCGGCCGCGGTCGAGCTCGCGGCAAAGCAGCTCGAGCTGCGCGTGCGTGCGTGCGCAAAGGACATCGCCGACAAGTACATCGTGCCGCCCGCGACCACCGACTTCGCGCTCTTGTATTTACCCACGGAGGGCCTCTACGCCGAGGTGCTGCGCCGCGGTGATCTGGCGGGCGAGCTGCAGCGCAAGCAGCGCGTGGTCGTGGTGGGGCCGACCACGCTCTCTGCGCTGCTGTCGAGCCTGCAGCTCGGCTTTCGCACGCTCGCGGTGGAGCAGCGCTCGTCCGAGGTGATGCAGCTCCTCGCGGCGGTGAAGGCGGAGTTCGACAAGTTCGGCGACGTCCTCGCGAAGGTGAAGGAGAAGCTGGGTCAGGCGCAGAGCAGCATCGGTGCCGCGGAGACGCGCACGCGGGTGATCGCGCGCCAGCTGCGCGACATCGAAGCGTCGCCCGCATTGCAGGGGCAGCCAGGCCTCGAGGAGTAGTACGCTGCGCGCCTCATGAAGATCGAGCTCTGCAAGAAGTCCATCTCGCGCCCCGAGGGCGACGCGCTCGTCGAGGCGCTGCAGGAGCGTGACCACACGGTGCTGGTGAAGGACTGCCTCAACCGCTGTCAGGGCTGCTCTCTCGGCCTCTACATCGCGGTCGCCGATGGTTCGCCGCTCTCGTCCAAGACCAGCGACAAGCTCCTCGCCGACATCGACGAGCTCGCCGAAGGAGACATGTGAACCGCTGGGGCAAGGACACCTCCGACGACGCGGAGCGCAAGTTCCTCTCGGGTCCGAAGGCGCGCGGCTCGGACCTCCTGTACGCGCTCGACGTGTCGCGCGAGATGATCCGCGGCTTCCGCGGCCTGCACTTCGTCGGCCCATGCGTGACGGTGTTCGGCTCGGCGCGCTTCTCCGAGGGGCACCGCTACTACGAGCTCGCGCGGCAGATGGGCACGGAGCTGGCGCGCGTCGGCTTCACGACGATGACCGGCGGCGGCCCCGGCGTGATGGAGGCGGCCAACCGTGGCGCGCGCGAGGCGGGCGGTCGCTCGGTCGGCTGCAACATCATCTTGCCGAAGGAGCAGACGCACAACGCGTACCTCGATCGCTTCGTCGAGTGCCGCTACTTCTTCGTGCGCAAGATGCTGCTCGCGAAGTACTCGTACGCGTTCATCGCGGCGCCCGGCGGCTTCGGTACCCTCGACGAGCTCTTCGGCGTCGCGGTGCTCATCCAGACCCGCGAGATGAGCCAGTTCCCCATCGTGCTGCTCGGCAAGGAGTACTGGCGAGGCATGATCGACTTCATCCGCGAAACCTTCCTCGCGGAGGCGACCATCGCGAAGGAGGACATCGACCGCATCCTCGTCACCGACGATCCCGCCGAGGCCGCCGACACCATCAGCAAGGTGGCGACGACGGACTTCGGGCTCTCCTACGGCAAGCAACCGAAGCCGCGGTGGTGGCTGGCTGAGCGTTAGCGCCCTACCCTCGCGCCTCTGCCGGCCGTCGGTCTCCGCTCGGTCTCGTGTGTCGACTGGCGCTGCGTTCCCGTAGCAGGCGATAGGCTTCCGCCAGCGTGAAGGCGGAGCGCAAGCGGATGGATTCTCCTTCCATCTCTCACCTCCCTCTGCGAATCAGGTCGTCTGGTGACGCGGCTGCGCCAGGCCGCGATACATCCACGCCTCGTAGAAGCTCTCGGCGTTCTCGTCGTCCTCGAGAGACCGATCGACCCGAATGAAAACGACTCCAGCGGTTCCGCAGAATCGACACACGGTAGGGGACCTCGGTCGTTCGAGGCGGCAACCGCATTCACTGCATTCCCATCGCATGATGGTTCCTCCTTGCGAGCTCGAAGGCGACCGCCCGGCGGTGCGCCCCGGTGGTGGATGAAGAGATCGCGCGAGAGCAAATCCGCAGCATGGTTCGGCGGCTCGACAGCTTCGTCGGCTGCCGCCTTGGCCTCGCGGATCCGGCAGCCGAAGTCAGGACGCGGCGTTGACCTTGATCTGACGTGGCTTCGTCTCTGGCTTCTTCGGCAACGTCACGCGGAGCACGCCTGCCTTCATTTCAGCTGTCACCTGGTCGAGGTCGATCGTGGGGGGCAAGGTGAACGTGCGCGAGAAGGCACCATGGGTGCGTTCGTTGCGCTGCACGCCCGGCCGCTCCGTGATCTCAGGCTGGCGTTCGCCGCGGATGCTGAGGACGTTCTTTTCAACGGAGATGTTGACGTTCGACTGCTCCAGTCCCGGTAAATCGGCGACCAGCAGAATCCGCTCTGCGTCTTCGTGAACATCGACCGCCGGCTGCCAGATCGTCGGCTCCTCCGCGTGGGTGTTCGACTCGAGCGGCGTCAGCGTGCGGCCTCGCCTCGCGAGCCAGGAGTCGAGATGGTGGTCGACGTCAGTTGGGTGATTCCACGATGTCCAGCGCAGCAACATGGCCAATCCTCCTTGTGTCTTTGGGGTGTTTCCCCTTCCCGAACGCGAAGCTGTTCATCGCCTTTTGTCGTGTCAAGACCGCCACGCAAAGAGACGCACGTCGTGAGGGCTCGGGCCTCGAGACTTGACGATCCCGATCGCGATGCTCAGCGTGCGATCGGCCCTCGTGGAGCGGACCCGTTCAGAGCGATCTGCGCTGCGCGCGCGACGGCTGAAGCCTTTTTTGCGGGGCCGCGGAGCACTGCATTCGACGTCAGAGCGCGGTCGCAACGCCCGAAAGGAAATGGAGGTTCTCATGATCAAAGTCGAGATGATTCGTCTGCGCCGGAGGATTATCGAAGTGCTGGAGCTGGCAATCGCTGCGCGAGCCCCTCTGCGCATTGTCGAGCCGCTGGGAACCGCAGCCGGGATGCTCGAAGCCCTGGCCGACGTGCCCCGTCACGAGTTCCTGATTCACATCGAGGCGAAGGCGAAGAACGCACTCGAGGCGTGGGCGCTCTGGGATGCGAAGCACGCGCCCAAGGCAACGGCGTGATCGAGGGCGCCCCCGACGCGGAGCACCTCGCGCTGAGCAGGGACGCGTTACGCACGATCAGTCGATGACCCAGCGCTCCACGTCGGGGGATTTTGGCGTCACGCCCGTGCTGCCGCCGACGTCGAGCCCCGCGGCTCCTGGCATGACCGCAGCCAGATCTCACCTACCGCTCACTCCGATGCGGAACGCGAGTGTCTGGCCGTTTTGCGCAGGAAGCGTTTCAGAACAGATAGATGGATAGGTGGGTCGTGTCCCCAATCGGTGGGTCCGTCGCCTGTTCGATTCAGTCCACAGCCGCCTCGCCCTCGATAGCGATCCCCATCGAGAGCGGGAGCGTCTCCGGAGCGGCGGGTGCCGAGAAGTGCTGCATCGCGCTGGCGACGAGGAGTGCGGCGAGCGGCGCGAGCTGCACGAGGAGCCTTCCGAGCAACGTGCCGGAAGCGGCGAACTCGCGCACGCGGTCCGGTCCGGCGATGACGCCCCACAGCAGCGCAAAGAGCAGCACGAGCCAGGTGCCGGCGTCACGCCGGAGCGCGCGGACCCAGATCGCGGCGAACACGCTCGCCACCGTGGCCGCGAACAGCAGGCCGAACGACCGCAGGTCGGACAGGTGCCAGAACAGCTCCGCGAAGATCGAGCCGACGTGCGCCCATGCGGGCCTGCCGAGCGCGTGCTCGGACGGGATGACGTTGTGCAGGTACAGGAGCACGCGCCAGTAGACGAACGCGACGCCCGCCGACGTGAGCGCGAGCGCGACGGCCCTTCGCGCGAGCCGCGGCTGCACGAGCTCCGTGTAGACGCCGATCACGAGCACGTGCGCGACACCCTCGTCCTTGAACGTGGCGAGCAAGGTCGCGAGCACCATCGCGCGCAGCGCCACGGGCCTTTGCGCGGAGAGCTCGAGGTACAGCGCCGCCGACAGGAGGCCCATCGGAAGATCGACGTACGCCGCGCGCGCATGCATGAGGATAAGCGGCGTGGCGACGAGCACGAGCGCCACGCGCCACAGCGACTCGGGCCGCGCGCGCAGCACGCTCGCCGCGAACGCACCGAGGCACAGCGCGCGCACGAGCACGGCGCCGAGAGCCACCGCGTCGCCGCCGAGCCGCGCGTACATCACGGGGATCCCGATGGGATAGCCGATGGGGATCGCATCGGAGCGATGATCGAACGACGCGGCGCGCAGCGTGCCGAGGTTCGCGAGCTTCGCCTTCAGTAACCAGATGTGCTCGTCCCACAGCAGCGGCTCGGCCTCGTGGATGACCCACAGCACGGCGATCATCGCGAGGAGCGAGAGGGCGAGCTGCGGCGATGCATTGCGATCCTTCGCGTCGCCGATGCCGGCGATCACCGCCATTGCGGCCCAGGCTGCACACAGCCACGGCGAGATCGCGAACGTGACGCACAGCGTGAGCGACAGGAGGCCACTTTCCGGCAGCGACAGCACGGCGCGGCCGCGACACACGAGGCGCGACAGGCCCGTGCCCACGACGCAGCAAGCGACGAGGCGGAGGAGCGCGATCAGTTCGGGCCGCATACGAGTCGATCGCCGTGCGCGACGCAGTGACCCCCGAGCGCGCCCTCGTGCAGCTCGACGACCGCGGGGTGATCACACGTGACGCTCGGTGTGCGAGCGCGGCGCACGATGGGATCGCACGCCTCGCAGCCGAGGGGCTCGAGGGCGACGCAGCGCTGATGCGCGGCCGCGAACTGCTCGACCTCGACGCGCATCCGCACCGCGGGCTCCCCGTCGATGCGCCGCACCGCGAGCACGTACCAGCCGGGCAGCGCGAACACGACGCACAGCGCGATCGTCGAGCGGGCGCGCACGCGCCACAGCGCGGCCGTGCCCACGAGGCCGATCACGAAGATCACGGCCGCAGCCAGCGATGCTGACGGTGGACCGCACGTTCCGTTGGCGCCGTGCGAGACGTACGCCGACAGGTCGGAGAGGCAGATCTCGGTCAGCGGGTCCCCCAGCGCTCGTCGCGGACCGTCACGAGGGCCCACGGCAGGGTCCACATGAGGACGAACAGCGACACGAAGGCGTAGAGCACGCCGTAGAGGAAGCGCAGGCTGCGCTCGGTCTGCAGGTAGTACGCGGCCGAGAACGCGGCACCGAGCGCGAACGCGATGGTGTAGTGCAGCGCCATGATCGGCCGCGTGATGAGCACCGCCGGCAGCGTCACGAGGCCGAGGTAGATGAGGAGGAGGCGCAGGTTCGTGACGACGAACATCACGGCCGGCAGGATGCGGTTGCGCGTGCGGTAGCGCGAGAACATGAACCCCGCGAACGAGAAGCCCTCGACGATGTAGCTGCGATCCCAGCGCGTGAACATGCGCCACAGCTGTCGCATCTTCTGAGGCGCGAGCGTGTTCACGATGGCAGAGCGCTGGTAGACGGTGTCGTAGCCCTGCTTGAGCACGACGTTGGTGAGCGCCTGATCTTCGCCGTGAGAGACGGGGCGGCCGAGAAAGCGCTGCTCGAGCCACTCGTCGAGGTACGGCAGGATGATGGCCTTGCGGAACGCGGACAGCGCGCCGGGGCAGCACGCGACGGTGCGGTACGACGACTGCGCGGCCCGGCCAAAGTCGAACGCGAGCGCGTACTGCACCTCGAGCATGCGGCCGAGGAGCTGGTTGCGGTTGAGCACGGACACCCGCCCGGCCGTCGCGCCGACCCGCGGATCGGCGGCGAGCGGGGCGACGAGCGCGCGGATGGTGCCGGTGTCGAGGATGCTGTCGGAGTCGGTGGTGACGAGGAGGTCTCCCGTCGCTGTCTGGAACGCGGCGTGGAGCCCGGCCTTCTTGCCGCGGTTGCCGGCGAAGCGGATGATCTTGATGCGCGTCGGGTGCTCGCGGCGCAGGCGCTCCACGTGAAAGAACGTGTCGTCGCGCGAACCGTCGTCGACGATGAGGACCTGGAGCCGGTCGGGTGGGTAGTCGGCCTCGATCGCGGACCGGATGGAGCGCTCCACCATCGGGCCTTCGTTGTACGCAGGGATGATGACGGTGACGGTGGGCTCGTTGCCGTCGTGCGGCAGAGGCGGCGTCTCGCGATAGCGCAGCCAGCACAGCGCCTGCAGCCCGAAGTAGCCGCACTGCATGAGCGCGAGCACGAGGATGCCGCCGCGCAGCGAGCCGGTGAAGCTCTGGGTGCCGACGTGCACCATCCAGCCGACGGAGGCGAACATACCGAGCGCCGGTGTGAGCGCGAGAAACAGCCGAGACAACCAACGCATGAGCTGGTCGGGAAGCTAGCACACGCGTTTGAGTCTCGAGCCAGGGTGGTGTGCTAACGTCCAGACCCCGATGAAGCTCTCGGCCACAGTGCGGGGGACCCAGCGCGTGCTGCTGATGGCCGCGTCGCTGGCGGGCTGTGCGCATCGAGCGAAGTTGGCCGACGCGCCGCGACCCGAGCCGGCGATGCGACGACACAGTGCCCAGCTCGCATCGGTGGAGCTCGTCTATCACGGCGATCAGGCGTTCGCGCGGCGCGGCAACGAGGAGTGGCCGATCGCCGAGGTGCCGAGGAGCGAACTCGTGTTCTCGCCCGACGGCCACCGCTTCGCGTACGTGCGCCCATCGAAGACGCCGCTCGCGCCGTACCGCATGGTCATCCGCAATATCGCGGGCGATCCGGTGAACGAGTTCTCGCTGTATCGCGCGGGCAAGCCGGAGAGCGTCGTGTGGCTCGACGACAGGCGCATCGGCTACGTCGCACCGGCGGTGCCCGAGCAGAAGCTGCCGGCCGCGTACGTCGTGCACGACATGGCGACGGGTGAGGTGCTGCGCGCGCGCTCGGGCGCAGCCTTCGTGTGGGGTCCCGAGCGCAAGCACGTCGCGTTCATCGCGGGCGCGGGCGTGAAGCAGAACCTCATCGTCGACGGCAAGACGGTGTGGCCGCGGCGCGGGTCCTCGCGTCTGCCGCAGCCGCCCGTGTGGTCGCCCGATGGCCACGGGCTCGCGTTCGTCGACACGGGTGTGACCACCGCCACGAAGCTCGTCGTGCTCGCGGAGTACGATGATCCGGACGGCGACCTCACGTGGCCCGTGCCGAAGGACGCTGTCGCGCCGGGGCTGCACGTCTTCTGGGCGGGCGACACGAAGATCGTCATCGGCGAGACCGCGCTGCGGCCGCGCTTTGCCGCCGGATGGGAGCAACTGCGCAGATGAAGACCGGAACCCTTGTGCTCGCGTTCCTGCTCGCCGCGCCCGCGGCTGCGTTCGCCGCCGACGATCCCCAGGTCCGCGTCGCGCGCATCCACCTGCGCGCCGGCATGGCCGACTATGACGAGGGTCGCTACGCGGAGGCCGCCGCCGAGATGGAGCAGGCGTATGCGCAGAAGCCGCTGCCCGAGCTCCAGTACAACATGGCGCAGTGCTACGACCGCCTCGGGCGCTGGAACGACGCGGTGCGCGCGTACGAGAGCTACCTCGCGGGCACGCCGCCCAGCAACGAGACCGAGCTCGTGAAGAAGCGCATCGTCAACCTGCGCGAGCGCGCTGATGCCGCAGCGGCAGGCAGGGCACAGACGGCGCGCGCGCCCGAGAAGGTCGTGTTCAAGACGCTCGTCGTGTACCGCGAGGTGCCGCCGCCACCGGGTCGCGCGGCGCGCGCAGCGGCCTACGGGCTCGGTGCGCTCGGGCTCGCGGGGCTGGCGACGGGGATCGCGTTCGCCGTGCTCACCGCTCAGGCGAGCAAGGACGTCCAGAACGGCGGCAGCGTCGACATGCCGCAGCCGTTCGACGGTGCGCTTCGCGCCAAGCAGGACGCCGCTCGCCTCTATCCCATCGGCACGGGCGTGGGCTTCGGCATCGGCGCGCTCGCCATCGGTGGCGCGGTCGGCCTGTGGGTGTACGGTCGCAAGGTCGATCGCGAGGCGCAGCACGAGCGCGAGCAGGACCTCGCGAAGATCCCGATGGTCGCACCGTTCTACGCGAGCCACACCGGCGGCGTTGCCGTCACGGGGCGATTCTAGTGCGCCGGCTCGCGCTGACGGCGCTCGTCTCTTTGCTGGGTGCCGCCGGCTGCTACGACCCGAAGCCGCCGAGCGGCTCGTACCTATGCGGTGCAGGCAACGCGTGTCCCTCGGGGCTTTCGTGCGACTGCGGCCAGTGCGTCACCAGCGATGAGAATGCTGCCTGCGGCTTCACCATCGCGCTCGCCTCGAAAGAGACCAGCGTCGATGTGGCCGAGCACGAGAAGTTCGACGTCATCGTCCAGGCGCTCGACAACAAAGGTGGAACCTCGACCACGTTCGAGGGCGACGTCACGCTGTCGTCCACCTGGGGTGACGTGTGTGTCGGCACCGCGGGGTGCGTGGGAACGCCCGACGTCGTGCACCTCGTCTCCGGAAGCGCGCAGGCGACGATCCAGCTCAACCGCGAGACCAACGCGCCGCAGTCGGCGATCTTGCGCGCATCGTTCGCCGGCAACGTCGGCTCGAGCGGACTCACCACGATCACCGTGTATCCACAGCAGGCGGTGCGCGATGCGCAGCCCATCGCGCCGTCGATCGCGATGTCGTCCTATGGCTTCGCGAGGTACGTCACGGGGTATCCGTACGTCATCAAGGACGCCACCGGTTGGCACCTGTACTTCGTCGGCGGGGTGAAGATGACGAGCGGCTTCGGGCCCGCGGTCGGGCTCGCGGCATCGAGCGATGGCATCACGTGGACGCCGCCGACCGCGTCGCTGTTCAGCCTGACGAGCGGCGGCACAGTCGAGGGCTCGACGGCGACCGAGTTCGGCGGTGTCGCAGCGTACGCGACGACGAGCGGTGTCTCGCTGTTCTTCGGGCGGGATGCGGACACCTCGAGCGGCTTCGGTTACAACACCATCGCGAGCGCCGAAGCCACGACGGCGAGCGGGCCGTTCGATCCGGCAGCGCCCGCGCCCTCGATCCAGATCGCCAACTGCCCGAGCTGCTCCGGCATGGGCTTTCCAACGGTGATCGTCGACCCGAACCGGACGCTCAGCGGCGGCGGGCCGGACTCCACCGTGATGTTCTTCTCCGCTGCGCAGGTGCTCACCGCGCAGCCGAACATGCCCGTCGGGCTCTCCGTCCTGCGGGCGACCGCGCTCGACGGTCGCACGTTCGCGGTCGATCCGAGCCCCGCCATCGAGAGCACGCTCGACGAGCGCACCATCAGCGCGCCGCGCATCCTCGTCGACGGACACACGTACAAGATGTGGTACACGTTCGCGCCCGATCCTCTGGTCAATGGCGGCACGTCCAAGGACGCGATCAACCCGTGCGCGGCCACGTCCCCGACGAGCGGGACCTACAACGCGAAGCTGGCGTGGAAGATCGGCTACGCGACCTCGAGCGACGGCTACTTCTGGGTCCGCTCCGACACGAACACCGACAGTCCCGTGCTCGGCTCCACGATGAGCGGCAGCGATTCTCAGGCGTCGCTGCTGCTCGGCTCCGTGTACCCCGCCGATGGTGTCGATGCGTCGAACGGCATCGCGCTTTACTACAGCCCCGTGCGAAGGAGCAACGGGATGTGCGCGCCCGACGGAATGGGCCGTGCGGTGAGGCCGTGATACACCCGTGCGTCCGATGAGCGACGCGCTGCACACCTGCCCCGTCTGCGGCTATCCGGGCCTCGACGAGCCGCACACCGACATCACGGGCGAGCCCACGTACGCGATCTGTCCCTCGTGCGGCACGCAGTTCGGCGCCGACGATCTGGCCACCACGCACGCCGAGCTCCGCGAGGCGTGGCGCAAGTCCGGCGCGAGCTGGTGGTCCGAGGTGAAGCCGGCCCCCTGTGACTGGTCGGCAGAGCAGCAGCTCGCGAAGGCATTCGGACAAGAAGCAGGATGAAGTTCTCGAACCTGCAGCCGCTCCCGGCCAGGGTGCTCGCGCTCCGCACGATCGCGCGCGCGGATGACGCGCTCGTGGCGGCGTGGAACCTGCCGGAAGGCATGACGTCGCTCGGGTTCATCACGTGCACATCCGACGACGCCCTCTACGTCGCGCTCGACGAGGGCACGAAGGCGGCGGCCGTCGAGGTCGTGTACGCCAGGTCGTTCTACGCCGGCGCAGCGCATGCCTCGGGACCGCTGTCCGGCGAGGTGCTCGGGGTCTACGCGGCGAAGGATCCGGCCGAGATCCAGGCGGCGCTCGAGGCGTGCGTGCGCTGCCTCGAGCACGACGCGTGCTTCTACGCGGCGGATGCGGCCGGGCAGCTCGCGATCTTTCCGCACGTGGTCCGCTCTACGGGGCGCTGGCTCGCGAAGGAGGCCGGCATCGAGGTCGGTGCGCCGCTCGCCTACCTCGTGGCCCCTCCACTCGAGTCGATGATCGGGCTCGACGCAGCGCTCAAAGTGGCGCCCGTCACACTGAAGAAGTGGTTCGGGCCGCCCACGGAGACGAACTTCGGCGGCGCCTACCTCACCGGGACCATCGCCGACTGCGAGGCGGCCGCCGAGGCGTTCGCAGCGGCCGTGGTCGACGTGGCGC
>JBDTCO010000072.1:0-9308 GCA_039923495.1 Polyangia bacterium | reverse complement strand
GGGCGCAGATCGAGGCGCGGATGGCGTCGAACCTCATCGGCGGTGCGATGCTCGAGGTCGTCCAGCAGACCTTCGTGCGAGCCGATACCGGGGCGGAGGTGCACGTCGAGGTCACGAGCAGCCCGTGTGTGTTCGAGGGACGCATCGCGATCCTGAGCATCGGTCGCGACGTCACCGCTCGCGTGGCTGCGACCCGCACCGCCGACGAGTCAGTACGCAGCGTCGAGCTCGGCCGACGAAAGTTCGAGGCGGTCCTCGCCGCGCTGCCCGTCGGCGTCTGGATCGCCGACGCCGCGGGCCGGCTCGAGCAGACGAACCCCGCCGCCGCGCGGATCTGGGGCGGCGCCGCGCCGCTCGTTGCAGGGCTCTCAGACTACGGCGTCTACGTCGCGTCCTGGCCCGACACCGGTCGCACGGTGACCCCCGGCGAGTGGGCGCTCGCGCGCACGGTCGAGAGCGGCGAGACGATCGTCGCCGAGGCCGTCGACATCCAGCGCTTCGATGGCACTGCCGGACACGTCCTCAACTCCTCGGCGCCCATCTTCGACGACAGCGGCAAGCAGATCGGCGGCGTCGCCGTCCTGCTCGACGTGACCGCTGCCCACGCGGCCGAGCGCGAGCGTGAGCGCCTCATCGGTGCGCTAGAGTTCGAGCGCCGCAGGCTCGGCGTCCTCCTCGAGAATGCCCCCGCTTGCATCGCCGTGATGCGCGGGAAGGACCACGTCTTCGAGTTCATCAACACGGCGTACGACGTCGCGACCGGCTGCCGCCACCCCGTCGGCAAATCCGTACGCGAGGCCTTCCCCGAGGTGAACGGCCAGGGCTTCGTGGAGCTGCTCGATCGGGTGCTCGAGACGGGTGAGCCGTTCGTCGCGAACGGCATGCCGCTGATGCTCAGCCGGAGCCCCGGTGCTCCGCCGGAGCAGTGCTACGTGAACTTCGTCTATCAGCCGATCACCGAGGAGGACGGCACGCGGACCGGCGTGTTCGCCCATGGCGTGGACGTGACCGATGCGGTGCGCGCGCAGCAGCGCCTGCGCGCACAGTTCGAGGGGGTGCCGATGCCCACCTATGTCTGGCAACGCGCCTCGACGGGCTCAACACGCGACTTCGAGCTGGTCGACTTCAATGCTGCGGCGCTCGCGGTGTCGAGCGGCGGCATTGCCGAGCGGCGCGGTGTCATGGCGACCGCCCACTTCGCCGAGACGCCGGGGCTGCTCGAGGACCTCGCGCGCTGCCTCGACGAGGGCGCGACCATCCGACGCGAGATCGACTGGCGGCCGAGCGTGATCGGCGAGACGCGCCGGCTGCATTTCACCTTCGCGCCGGTCCTCCCCGACCTCGTCATCGTTCACACCGAGGACCACACGGAGCGGCTCAGCCTCGAGGTCCAGCTCCGCCAGGCCCAGAAGATCGAGGCGGTCGGCCGGCTCGCGGGCGGCGTGGCCCACGACTTCAACAACCTGCTCTCCGTCATCCTCAGCTACACGCACCTCGCGATGGACGATCTGAAGGAGGGTGACCCGCTGCGAGACGATCTCGGCGAGGTGCGGGCCGCAGGGCAGCGTGCGACGGAGCTGACGCGGCAGTTGCTCGCGTTCAGTCGCCAGCAGGTGCTGCAGCCGCGTGTGATCGAGCTGCCCGTCGTGGTGGCCGGGATGCGCTCGATGCTCGGGCGCCTGCTCGGCGAGGACGTGGAGCTCTCCATCTTGCCGATGGAGGCGGTCGGCCGCGTGCTCGCGGATCCTGGCCAGATCGAGCAGGTCGTGATGAACCTCGCGGTCAACGCGCGCGACGCGATGCCCGATGGCGGGAGGCTCACCATCGAAGTGAGCAACGTGGAACTCGACGAGGCGTACGTGGGCGCGCACCTCGGCGCGAAGGCGGGGCACTACGTGTTGCTCACCGTCAGCGACACGGGCACCGGCATGGACGCGTACACGCAGACCCGGATCTTCGAGCCGTTCTTCACGACGAAGCCGAAGGACAAGGGCACCGGGCTCGGCCTCTCCATGGTCTTCGGGATCGTGAAGCAGAGTGACGGCTACATGACGGTCGACAGCGAACTCGGCCACGGCACCGCGTTCACGATCTACCTGCCGCGCACGGATCGCGCGATCGACGTGGCGCGTCCCAGCTCGACGGACCCCGTCCGCGGCGGCAACGAGACGATCCTCCTCGTCGAGGACGAGGATCAGGTGCGGATGGTCGCCAGCGAGATCCTCCGTCGGAAAGGCTACAACGTGCTCGACGCGGCCAACGGCGGCGAGGCGCTGCTCGTCGCGATGGAGCACCCCACGGCCATCCACCTCATGATCACCGACATGGTGATGCCACGCATGAGCGGTCGAAAGCTCGTCGAGCACATCGCCCCGGCGCGGCCCGACATGAAGGTGCTGTTCTCGTCGGGCTACACGGACGACGCCATCCTCAAGCACGGGGTCAGCGACGCTGCGGTGGCCTTCTTGCAGAAGCCGTTCTCTCCGGAGGCGCTGCTGCGCAAGGTGCGCGAAGTCCTCGACGGTGGGTGACGCGATGAGCACGGGGCCTGGCAAGCGGATCGAGCACGCGACGATGATGACCTGGTGCACCGACGCCGGAGGTCGATGCACTCACTTCGACGCGGGCTGGCTCGCCTTCACGGGGCGGTCGCTCGCCGAAGAGCTCGGCGACGGATGGATCGAGGGCCTCCCTCCCGAGGATCGCGATCGCTGGCCCGCGCTCCTGCGTGAGCACGTCGCCAGCGGCGTCTCGTTCGAGGGGGAGCACGGCCTTCGTCGGCACGATGGCACCATGCGACGCGTGTCCGTGCGCGCGGTCCCCTTTCACGATGGAAGCGGCGCGGTGCTCGGCTACAACGGCCGGTGCGAAGACATCGCGGACCTGATCGTCGCCTCCGAGCCGCACATCGACAACGCGATCTTCCAGCTCTCGCTCGACTGCATCTGCGTGGCGGGCTTCGATGGCTACCTCAAGCACGTGAACCCCGCGTGGACCAAGACGCTCGGCTGGACGTCGGAAGACCTGAAGGCGCGCCTCTCGATCGAGCTCGTCCACCCCGATGACCGCGCGATGACGCTCGCGGCACGCCAGGGACTCAAGGAGCACCGAGCCCCCGTCCTCGGCCTCGTGAATCGCTATCGTTGCAAGGACGAGAGCTATCGGTGGTTGGAGTGGCGCTCGGTCGTCGACCCCGCCCGCGAGCTGGTCTACGCGGCCGCGCGCGACGTCACCGAGGAGCGCGAGGCTCAGCGGATCCGCGGCGAGCTCGTGGAGAGCCTCGCCACGACGCTCGACGCGATCACGGACGGCGTCATCGCCGTGGACGCGAAGGCGCAGGTGCTGCACATGAACCCCGTCGCCGAGTCGCTCACCGGCTGGGCCGCGCACGAGGCCCAGGGCAAGCGTCTCGTGGAGATCTTCCCCCTCGTCGACCCGACGACGCGCGCGGCGGCGCACCCGCTCATCGATCGAGCGCTGCAGGAGGGCTCCACCCTCGAGCTTGCCGAGCTGGCCGTTTTAGCCCGAGGCGGCGCGGAGCGCACGGTGAAGGGACGCTTCTCGCCGATGCGCCAGCTGAAGGGCACCGCTCCCGGTGCCGTGCTCGTGGTGCGCGACATCACCGCGGAGAAGCAGGCCGCGGCCGTGCGAGCCGAGTTCGAGCGCCAGCTCATGGTCGCGGACCGCCTTGCCTCCGTCGGCACGCTCGCAGGCGGGGTCGCGCACGAGATCAACAACCCGCTCGCCTACCTCACCGCCAACCTCGACCTCGTCGCCGACGGGCTGCGTGCCGCGACGAACGCCGCCACCACGGCACAGCTGTCCGAGTGGGCCAAGCTCGTGTCCGAGGCGCGGGACGGTGCGGAACGGATCGGCAAGGTCGTACGCGGGCTCATGCCCTTTTCGACCCCCGAGCGAGATCGCCGCACGGTCATCGCCCTCGAGCCGGCGCTCGATGGCTGCATCGATCTCGTGTTCAGCGAGATCCGCCACCGCGCTCGTCTCGAGCGGACCTACGGCCCCGTGCCGCGCGTGCTCGCCGACGAGGGCCGCCTGCGTCAGGTCTTCGTCAACCTGCTCAACAACGCTGCAGTCGCCATCCCCGAAGGCAATCGAGAGGCGAACGAGATCCACGTCACGACCTCGACGGACGCCGAGGGCCGCGCGGTCATCGAGTTCCGCGATACCGGACGGGGGATGGAGCCGCACGTGCTCGGGCGCGTGTTCGAGCCCTTCTTCACCACGAAGGCGGTGGGCGCGGGGATGGGCCTTGGCCTCTCGGTCTGCCACAGCATCGTCACTGCGCTCGGCGGAGCGATCACCGCGGAAAACCAGCCTGCTCGCGGCGCGCTCATCCGGGTGGTGCTGCCCGCCGCGCCGGACGAGGTGAGCGAGGTGCCTGCCGTCGACACGCCCACGCCGAAGGCCGCGCGCGGCCGCGCCACCGTCCTCATCATCGACGACGATCGCCTCGTCGCGAAGACGCTCGCACGGGTGCTGTGCGAGCACGAGTGCACCATCGTCACCGACCCACGCGAGGCCCACGAGCTCATCCTGTCGCGCGATCCGTACGACGTGATTCTCTCGGATCTCATGATGCCGGACATGACGGGCATGCAACTCCACGCCGCGCTCGTTGCGGAGCGACCGGAGGCGGCAGAGCGCATGGTGTTCATCTCCGGCGGGGCGTTCACGGCCGCGGCGCGGGACTTCCTCGGGCGCGTCACGAACCACCGCATCGAGAAGCCGTTCGACCCCGGTGCGGTGCGCCTCCTCGTGCGCAGCCTCATCGCGTAGCCGCCGTCTACGATCGCTCCCGGTTGGCGCATTTCATGTGCCGCGCGGTTGACGCTCGGAAAGCCAGTGGTTAGCTTGCTTTGCGGTCCACCAGAGCACTCCAATCCCGTCGAGAACCGACCGGATAGCCAGTCAGCCATTTAGATAGAGGGACACACAATGGGTAAGATCATCGGCATCGATCTCGGCACTACCAACTCCGTGGTCGCAATCATGGATGGCAAGGAGCCCAAGGTCCTCGCCAACGAGGAGGGCGCACGCCTCACCCCGTCCGTCGTCGCGTTCGACGACAAGGGCGAGATCCTCGTCGGTCAGATCGCTCGTCGCCAGGCGATCACCAACCCCGAGAACACCATCTACTCGGTGAAGCGCTTCATGGGTCGCAAGTTCGACGAGGTCGGCGACGAGGTGAAGCGCGTCCCGTACAAGGTCGTGCGCGCCTCCAACGGCGACTGCGCCATCGAGATCCGCGGCAAGAAGTACTCGCCGCAGGAGATCTCGGCTCGCATCCTCATGAAGCTCAAGCAGGCCGCCGAGGCGTACCTCGGTGACAAGGTCACGGAGGCGGTCATCACCGTCCCGGCGTACTTCAACGACGCCCAGCGCCAGGCCACCAAGGACGCGGGCCGCATCGCCGGCCTCGAGGTCAAGCGCATCGTCAACGAGCCCACCGCGGGCGCGCTCGCGTACGGTCTCGACAAGGGCAAGGACCACCTCATCGCCGTCTACGACTTCGGTGGCGGCACGTTCGACATCTCGGTCCTCGAGGTCGGCGAGAAGGTCGTCGAGGTGATCTCGACCAATGGCGACACGCACCTCGGTGGCGACAACATCGACGACATCATCATCGAGTGGCTGATCGCCGAGTTCAAGAAGGACCAGGGCATCGACGTCTCCAAGGACAAAATGGTCCTCCAGCGTCTCAAGGAGGCGGGTGAGAAGGCCAAGATCGAGCTCTCGAACGTGCAGGAGACGGAGATCAACCTCCCGTTCCTCACGGCCGACGCGTCGGGCCCGAAGCACCTCCAGGTGAAGCTCTCGCGCGCCAAGCTGGAGCAGATGATGGGGCCGTCCATCGAACGTGCGAAGGGGCCGGTCATGCAGGCGCTCAAGGATGCCGGCAAGACGGCTGCGGAAATCGCCGAGTGCGTGCTCGTCGGCGGCTCGACGCGCATCCCGCTCGTACAGAAGCAGGTCAAGGAGATCTTCGGCAAGGACCCTCACCGCGGCGTCAACCCGGACGAGGTCGTCGCGCTCGGCGCAGCGGTCCAGGCCGGCGTGCTCTCCGGCGAGGTCAAGGACATCCTGCTCCTCGACGTCACGCCGCTCACGCTCGGCATCGAGACGCTCGGCGGTGTTCGCACGCCGATGATCACGCGCAACACCACCATCCCCACCAAGAAGTCGGAGACGTACTCCACGGCGGCGGACGGTCAGACCTCCGTCGAGGTCGTGGTCACGCAGGGTGAGCGTCCGATGGCGAAGGACAACAAGCTCATCGGTCGCTTCCACCTCGACGGTATCCCGCCCGCACCGCGCGGCGTGCCGCAGATCGAGGTCACGTTCGACATCGATGCGAACGGCATCCTGAACGTGTCCGCCAAGGACAAGGGGACCGGCAAGGAGAAGTCAGTCCGGCTCGAGTCCGGCTCGGGTCTCACCGAGGCCGACATCAAGCGCATGGTCAACGAGGCCGAGCAGAACGAGTCGTCGGACAAGGCGAAGAAGGAGGCGGTCGAGGCGCGCAATCAGCTCGACTCGCTCGTCTTCCAGCTCGAGAAGACGCTCGGCGAGAACCGCGACAAGGTCGACGAGGCCGCGCGGCTCGAGGTCGAGGAGGGCATCAAGGGCGCGAAGAGCATCCTAGACAATAACAAGGATGCATCCGACGCCGCTGTCTTCAAGGACGCGTTCGAGACGCTGCAGAAGGCCAGCTACAAGATGGCCGAGCAGATGTACAAGCAGGAGCCTGCCGCCGGTGAGGCCCCGCAGGGTGGTGGGGAAGCACCCGCTGCCGACCAGAACAAGGACGTCATCGACGCCGAGTTCGAGGAGCAGCGCTAGCATTCAAAATCAACGCTAGCTCGTAGCCAGTGGTCCGAAAGAGTCGCCCCGAGCAATCGGGGCGGCTTTTTTTTGTCAGACGTCGAGGTCGGGCTTCGTGATGCCGCCGTCCCAGAACGTCGCGACCTCGATGGGTGCCTGGCGGCCGCGCAGCGAGATGGCGCCGAGCGGCTGCATCGGCGGGACGTGCGCACCCGAGCGCTGCGCCGCGTCGATCGCGTCCTTGGAGATGAGCACCGGGACGCCGTGGTCCTTGGTCGCCGACTCGAGGCGGCTGGCGAGGTTCACGACGTCGCCGACGACGGTGTACTGGAGGCGCTCCTGCGTGCCGATGTTGCCTGCGACGACAATGCCCGCGTGGATGCCGATGCCGTGCTGCAACGGCTGGAGACCCTGCTTGGCGCGCTCGTGGTTGTGCGTGATGAGCGCGCGCTGCATGCCGCGCGCGGCGCGGATGGCGCGCGCGGCGTCGTCGGGCTTCGACTCCGGGATGCCGAACACGACCATGATCGAGTCGCCGATGTACTTGTCGACGACCCCGCCCTCCGCAGAGATCACCGGCAGCATGGCATTGAGGTAGGCGTTGAGCTCGCTCACGAGCTGTCGAGGCGACAGCGTCTCGGCGTAGCGCGTGAAGCCGCGCAGGTCGGAGAACAGCACCGCGACGTCGCGCTGCTCGCCGACGAGGTCGAGGTTCTCCTGCGCCATCATCTTGGTGGCGAGCTCGGTCGAGATGTACGAGCCGAGGTGCTGGCGCGCGCGCTCCGCATCGACCGCGGTGGTGGCGCCGTCGTACACGAGTCGCTCCACGCGGCGAGCGAGCGCCAGCGTGATGACGAAGGTCCCGACGAAGACGATGATCGAGGTGGAGAGCACCGTCGCGAAGCTGTCGCGGAGCCGCGCGTAGTCGATCCAGATCAGCGACGTGAGCATCACCGCGTACAGCGAAGCGCCGAGGATGACGAGGCTCTGCCTGAAGCGTAGCGCGGTGGCAGACAGCGCGAGCAGGAAGAAGCCAAACTCGGGCGCGCGCAGGATGCCGCCATACCCCGGGAGCGGGTGCAGCGCCTCGGCGAGCACTGCGACGTACAGGGGTGCCGCGTCGGCGATGATCGACGTCCACAGCGCGTCCGCTTTGAAGGTGCCCAGCTGGACCCGCCGGATGACCCAGCCGGAGTAGATCGCCGAGAGCGAGCACACGCTCACCACGGTCCACTCTCGCGGGCCTCCGTGCTCCAGCTTTCCGAGTCCCAGCGCGACCGTGCGGACGATCGCGAGCACGGAGATGAGGAGCCGCGTGAACGCGATCCAGGCCTCGCCACGCACGCGCGCGTCGTCCAGGAAGCGCGTGATGACCAGGCGGACAGGTTGCACGGGCCGAGGGTACCAATCCTTTGTCGTAAGTTGAAACCGGCCGCGCGTGTGCAACGGTAAAGGGGTCGTGCGGCACACAGCATGGAGCAGCATTGCAGTGGCGGGCCTCTGGCTGTGCGGGGCGACCGCGTGCGTGCCGGGCGGGCTCACGGACTTCAGCTCCGTGTCGGTGGGCACGTTCAACGCCGGTGCGCTGCGTCACGGGGCGCGCCTGCCTGCGAAGGGCGAGGGCTACGTCATTCCGCCGCTGTGGATGGTTCGTGATGCGAACTACGGCACCGACGAGATCGTCGCGATGATCCGGCGCGCCGCGCGGCGCGTGGCGCGCGAGTATCCCGGGGCGCAGCTCGGCGTGGGTGACCTGTCGCTCCGCGGCGGCCGCGACTCCGACCTGCACCGCTCCCATCGCGCGGGTCGTGACGCGGACCTCATCTACTACGCCGTCGATGCCCGCGGCCACGCCGTCGGGCCCGCGAGCTCCATGCCGCGCTATGGCACCGATGATCGCCGCGCCCGCGACCCCGGCCCCCAGGAGCATGGCGTCGTGTTCGGCCCGTTCTCGCCTCGCCTCCTCGACGTGCCACGCAACTGGGCGCTCGTGCGCGCGTTGCTCGAGGATCCGTACGCCGAGGTGCAGTACCTCTTCTGTCACGAGAAGATCCGGCAGCAGCTGCTCGCGTGGGCTCGCTCCATCGGAGAAGAGGAGTCGCTCGTCGAGCGTGCGGAGGCGCTGCTTCGTCAGCCGTCGGACTCGGCGCTGCACGACGACCACCTGCACCTCCGCATCCACTGTGCCGCCGACGATCGCGCCTTCGGGTGTGCGGACCGCGGGCCGATGCGCTGGTGGAAGCAGCGCTGGAAGTACATGCCGCCGGGTACGCCCGCGGGTGCAATCGCAGCGCTCGCCGAGCTCGTGGAACGCGCCGCGCAACCCGTGCAGGTAGCGCTCGGCCTCGTTTTTTGAAGAAGGCTCCCGTCAGCCCACGAGCGATGCGAGCTGTTCGGTCGCGCGCTGGATGTCGCCTTCGTATTTGAGGATGAGGCTGAGCGTGTCGGTGACGGTGGCAGCGTCG
>JBDTCO010000071.1:0-32862 GCA_039923495.1 Polyangia bacterium | reverse complement strand
AACGGAGGCCTCCTGCGTCAACCGTCGGTGAAGTCGTTGAGGCTCGACAAGACGCCCGCGGATCTGGCGGTCGACCCGCAGGGCGATCGGCCCCTCGACCAAGAGAAGGCCGCGAAGGTCTCGCGTCACGCGAAGAAGACCCCCGCTCCAAGGACGTCCGAGACCCACGTACGCGTCACTCACCCCGAGCGCATCGTGTATCCGGCCGTGGGCGTGACGAAGGGTGACGTGTTCGCGTACTACGAGCGGGTCGCGCGGCTGATGCTCGCCGAGATCGCGAACCGTCCGCTCGCGATCGTGCGATGCCCCGACGGTGCGGCGGGCCCGGGCTTCTTCCAGAAGCACGTGAGGCCTGGGCTCGGCGCGCATGTGCTCGGGACGCCGGCCGAGGGATCTACCCGAGCCACGGTCTCGCCCTTCAGCCGAAAGAAAGACCAGGGCAACAACGACCAGACCCTCTACATCGAGGAGCCGGCCGGTCTGCTCGAGCTCGCGCAGATGAACGCGCTCGAGGTCCACGCGTGGGGTACGCACGTTGATCACCTCGACAGCTGCGACACGATCGTCATGGACCTCGATCCCAACGACGACGTGCCGTGGAAGCGCGTGGTGAAGACGGCGCAGCTCATCCACGACTCGCTGGACAGCATGGGCCTCCGGTCGTTCGTGCGGCTCTCGGGTGGCAAGGGCGTGCACATCGTGGTGCCGCTCGACCCGCCCGCCCCGTGGGACGAGGCAAAGGGCTTCGCGCAGAAGCTCGCGCACGCGATGGCCGAGCACGATCCCGACGGCATCGTCGACGTGATGACGAAGGCCAAGCGCCCCGGCAAGATCTTCATCGACTACCTGCGCAACGGTCGCGGGGCGACGAGCGTCGCCAGCTACTCGCTCCGCAAGCACCCGGAGGCCACGGTCGCGATGCCCATCGAGTGGGCCGAATTACCGAAGGTCTCGGGCCCGAAGGCCTACGACATCAAGAGCGCGCTCGCCAAGATCGCGCGCCGCAAGCGCGACCCGTGGGAAGGCATCGCCGACGTGAAGCAGAAGCTCCCGCGAGTGAGGTGACGCGATGACCCGAGAGGGCCCGTTCGACTACAGCTTGCGGGGCTGGAACTTGCCGTCGACGAGCTCTTCGCGACCCCACGGGAACACCACGCGATCGGCGGCGGATGCGGTGCGCGCGGAGATGTCCGGCTTGAAGCCCGGCTCTCGGCGCACGAGCGAGACCGTGGTGACGGAGCGTACGCCGACGCGGCGCAGCTCGTGGAGCGCGATCTTGAAGGTCTCGCCGGTGCGGGAGAGATCGTCGACGAGCAGCACGTGCTTGTCGGCGAGGTGCTTCGTCGGCGGGACGAGGACCTTGGTGACGCCGCCGCGCTTCGAGAGGCGGATGGGGAAGTACTCCGCGTTGAGCATGAACGCGAGCGTGGTGCCGACGATCGCACCGCCGCGCGCGATGCCGACGATCGCGTCGAACTTGCCGTCGGTGAGCTCCGGCTTCTTCTTGCCGTACTCGTAGACCTCGACGCCGAGCTTCCGGCAGAGGTCGCCGAACTCGGGCCACGTCACTTCCCAGCGGGGTCCCTCGGCGGCCATGACGTCTCCCTTACTTCTTCTTCTTCTTCTTCGACGGCTTCGTGGTCGTCGCGTCGTTCAGGAGATCGTCCGTCTTCGCCGGCGTGCCCGGGGTGACCGTCGCCGCGGGAGCAGGCGGCGCATCCGGCGAGTTCGCCGCGGGTGCGGTCGGCGCCGTCGACGGGAGCGTCGCACCAGCGGGGGCGGCGCTCGGCGGCAGCGCCTGCAGCTGCACGGCGTACTCGGCGGAGATGGAGCG
Organism: Polyangia bacterium; assembly: GCA_039923495.1. Taxonomy (GTDB): domain Bacteria; phylum Myxococcota_A; class Polyangia; order Palsa-1104; family Palsa-1104; genus JBDTCO01. The sequence continues at coordinate 31,028 of JBDTCO010000071.1, read as the reverse complement.
ATCGAGCAGCTCGACGCGCCCGAGCTTCGGGTACTTCGCGAGCATCACCTGCTTGATGGCGCGCTTGTCCGCCGGCGTGATCTTCTGCGCTGCGCCCGGCTTCACCTTCGCGGCGACGGCGTCGTGGAAGAACTGGAGGTACGCGAGCGTCCGATCGAGCAGCTCGGGACCGCCAGGCAGACCGTGGCCCGGGTAGACCCACTTCGGCGACAGCGCCTTCAGCGTCGCGATGCGCTCCTGCCAGGGCACCGAGCGACCCCACGTGAGATCGAGGTGCTCGCCACCGGCGACGACATCGCCGGCGATGAGCTCGCCGGTCTTCGGCAGGTACAGCGCGAGCGAGCTCTCCGACTCGGCCGGCCCGAGCGGCACGAGCTCGACCTCGGTGTCGCCGAGCATCGCGTGCGTGCGCTCCTCGACGACGGGCGACGGGGGCTTGACCTCGCTGGGGACGTCGTTGCCGTAGGCTTTGCGGGCCGCGGCGAGGCGGTTGCCGCCGTAGTCCTTGATCTCGGTCGCGATGGCCGGGGTGGTGAGCGCGATCACATCGCCCTCGCGCATCGCGTCGAGCGAGGCGAAGCGCTCGGCACGCGCAGCCGTCACGTAGATCCGGTAGGGCCGCTCGAGGCCCTTCTTCAGGTTCTTCGCCTCGGTCTTGGTGAGCGGGACGTCGACGATGACCGGCCCCGACTCCGTCTGGAACCAGTAGACGTTGGCGCGACCACCGGCGCGGCCTTCCTGTACGCGGTGTACGACGCCGCCGGGCTCGGGGAGATCCCCGGTGGTCGCACAGCCAGCGGCAAGGAGGGTGGCGGCGCAGAGCGCCCAATCGAGGGAACGCAGACGGAGAGGCATGGCCTCGCACTTTAGCGCCGGAGATCGGCCTCGGTCAAAATCGGCTTCGACGTACGGCGGCCGGCCGCCAGCGATCCTCGGTCTCGGCCTGCTCGCGACGCTCCACGGAGCGTGTGTCCGCAGCGTTGTCTGCCCGCAACATGGACTCGGAGCGCGTGCGCGCGTGCACCGCGTCGCCGAGTGCCTTCTGCGCCGCCGACAGCCGGGCCTCCGCCCGATCGAGCTTGCGACTCGCGGCGAGCTGCTCGTTGCGCGCACGCTTCAGCGTCTCGTCCATCGACCGCGCGTAGCCGACAGCATGCGCGAGCCGTCCCGCGCGCACGGGCGCACCGAAGCTCGTCGCGCGAGCGGATGCGGAGGTGAGCTGCGTCTCGACGCGTCGACGCGCGGTCTCCGCCGCCACCATGTCGCGCCGCGCGGCTGCACGGTCGGCGCGCTCCACCACGAGCTCGCGCCTCAGCTCGAGCTCGCGCACTCGGCGCAGGCGCAGCAGCACGTCCTTGGTGCCCCGGTCGGCCACGGCTCGATGCTACCGCACACGCCGATATCGACACGCACGAGTTTGCTGCGTGCCGTCGCTGGCCGTATGCTCCACGGGCGGTCTCGAGTGGAAAACAAATCGTTTCAGACGGAGCTGTACAGCTACAAGGCCGAGTCCCTGCTCGCGCAGGGCGGCATGGGCTCGCTTTATCTGGGGCGTCGCACGAAGGTGAGCGACAGAAGCGCCCACGACGAGGTCGTCTTCAAGCAGCTGCCACCCGAGCACGCGCACGATCCGCGGCTCATCGATCTGTTCAAGCGCGAGGCGAAGCTCGTCCACCTGCTGTCGCACAAGAACATCGTCCGCGTGTTCGACCTCGTCGAGACCACGCAGAACGGCGTCACCGAGATCTTCATCGTCATGGAGTACGTCCGCGGCGGAGATCTGCACACGCTGCTGCGTCGTGCGAAGCGACGGCAGGCGAAGCTCTCGCTCGACTCGATCTTCTTCGTCACGTGCGAGCTGCTGGCCGCGCTGTCGTACGCGCACGAGAAGCGCAACAAGAAGGGCGAGCCGCTCGGCCTCGTGCACCGCGACGTCTCGCCGTCGAACATCCTGCTCGGCGCGAACGGCGTCGTGAAGCTCACCGACTTCGGCATCGCGAGAAACCCGACGCAGGGCTCCGTCGTCTTCAACGTCAAGGGCAAGATCGGGTACATGGCGCCCGAGCAGGCGCGCGGTGGGATCGTCGATCGGCGCGCCGACCTCTTCGCCGTCGGGGTGACGCTGTACGAGCTGCTCGTCGGGGAGCGCCTCTTCGTGGGCAGCGCGCTGCAGTCGCCCGCGCAGATCTTCGCGCAGCCGGTCGTCGCGCCGTCGCGCACGCGGTCCGATGTGAGCGCCGAGCTCGACGCCATCGTGCTGCGCGCGCTCGCGCTCGATCGCGACGCGCGCTGGTCCACCGCCGAGGAGATGCGCACCGCGCTCTTTCAGCTCGGCCGGCGCATGGGCCTGTCTCTCGACGAGCGCACGCTCGCCTCCGATCTACTGCGCGCGTGCGGCAACGATCCCTCGGCGTGGCGTGGCCCCGACGCCCCGATGGGCGCCACGCTCGACGGCGGGCCGCCTTCTGGCAGCGGCGACGGCACGGGGGTCATCCCCATCGACGACGAGCCGCCGCTCGCCCGGCCCTTCACCACGCGCCCGATCTCGCTGCCGGAGCACGAGCTCACGTCGATCGTGCGGCTCACCGATGACGCCGACTTCGACCCGCCGCCCACGCTGGTGCAGCGCGAACCGCGGGGCCTCCATCCCACGCCCGATCACGACGAGCCCGATGGCGACGACGTCGCACCTTTCGATGACGACCGCGACTCCGAGGTCCAGACCCGCGTGCAGGAGCCGGAGCACATCGCCGTGGGCCTCCGCCCGAGACAGCTCGCAGCCCGTGCCGCGCGCGCCGTGTTCGAGCCCCCCGTGCAGCGCACGAGCCCGCCGCTGCCGAGCGAGCATTCACTGCACGCACAGCCCGCATTTCTCCCGGCCCCCACGACGCGCAGCTCGTCGGAGCCGCTGAAGGTGCTCGAGCCGCCCGCGGCGGCCGACGTCACGCGCCGAAGGCCCACGAAGAGCGCCCCCCCCGTGGAGGCGCCACGACGTCCCCTCCCGGTGCCCGTCGCGGACGCGAAGACCTCCGCCATCCCTACCTACGGACCGGCGTCACTCGCGGCCCTCGAGCGCAACATCAGCGGTCGCACCACCGGCAGGCTGGTGCTCACGGTGCTCGCGGTCGCCGTCCTCGTCGCGCTCGGCATCGGGCTCGGCGTGATGCTCTCCGGCGACCCGCTGCCGCCGGGGACGGACCCCATCTCGAACCCCGCAAGCACAGGCTCGCCGCGTTGACCGCAGCGTCGGGGGAGCGGTATGGTGAAGGCGCCCGTGAACCGCGAGCCCAACGCCACGAGCCTCCTGGACGAGGCCCCCGCCTTCACGCGTCAGCGTCGAGGGGGCTCGTTCCTCGTGATCACGGGGCCCGACCGCGGTGAACAGGTGCGGCTCGGCGACGAGCCCATCACGTTCGGCTCCGCGCCGAGCTGCGACCTCGTGCTCTCCGATACGACGGTGTCTCGCCGCCACGTGATGGCGCTGCTCGAGGGCGACGAGGTGCTCGTGCGCGACCTCGGCTCCACCAATGGCACGTTCATCCAGGGCTCCCGCTTCAAGGAGATCGCGGTCAGCTTCGGCGCCGAGATCAAGGTGGGCCGCACGACCATCAAGTTCCTGCCGGAAGAAGAGGTCGTCGATCCCGGCGAGGCCGAGACGGATCACTTCGGACAGATCTTCGGTCGCGACGCGAAGATGCGCCGCCTGTTCTCGCTCCTCTCCGACATCTCGCCCAACGACGCCACCGTGCTCGTCGAAGGCGAGACCGGCACCGGCAAGGAGCTCATCGCCGAGGAGATCCACGACCACTCGAAGCGCAGCAAGGGACCGTTCGTCGTCGTCGACTGCGGCGCCATCCCGCGCGAGCTCATCGAGAGCGCGCTCTTCGGCCACGTGAAGGGCTCGTTCACCGGCGCGGTGTCCGATCGCAAGGGCGCCTTCGCCGAGGCCAACGGCGGCACCATCTTCCTCGACGAGATCGGCGAGCTGCCCATCGACATGCAACCGGCGCTGCTCCGCGTCCTCGACAAGCGCGCCGTGCGCAAGGTCGGCGCCAACACGTACGAGAAGGTCGACGTCCGCGTCGTGGCTGCCACCAACCGCGATCTGCGCGAGGAGATCGCGAAGAAGGCCTTCCGCGAGGACCTCTACTATCGCCTCGCCGTCATCCGCGTGCACCTGCCCGCGCTGCGCGAGCGCGGCCACGACATCACACTGCTCGTCGAGCACTTCGTGAAGTCATTCTCCAACGGCAAGAAGATGAACCTCACCGCCGACGATCTGTCGCGGCTGCGCGCCTACGGCTGGCCCGGCAACGTCCGCGAGCTCCGCAACGTCATCGAGCGCGCGTGCGTGCTCGCGAAGGGCGACTCGCTCAACCTCGACGACGTCCTCGGCGCCGACGGTCACGGTCAGGCCGCGCTCGGCATCCGCACCGACCTCCCGTTCAAGGAGGCGAAGGGTCAGCTCGTCGAGACGTTCGAGCGCGAGTACATCGTCGACCTCATGAAGCGGCACAAGATGAACCTCTCGGCCGCCGCGCGCGAGGCGCAGATCGATCGAAAGCACCTGCGCGAGCTGATCCGGAAGTACGGCCTCGACCCGCGCCACGAGCCCGGCGAGGGCACCTCCGAGGACTGAGCTACGGCTTCTGGGCGTTCTGCTGCGCCGCCAGCTCTGCCCGCAGCTTCTCGACCACGCGCTTGCCGATGGCCTGACCCCACGCCTGGCCCGCGACCATGGACTCCTTGGTGATGGCCGGCATCTCGGTGATGAAGCGCTTTCCCGTCGGCGTCTCGTAGAAGTGGATGAGCGTCCGCACGTCCTTGAACGTGAGGTGCTTGTCGTAGATCGGGACGACCAGCTCGGTCAGCTCCTCGGTCTTCACCTCGGCCTGGAAGTCGGTCCAGAAGCGCGCGGGTACCTGCGGCATCGCCTGCTTCATGCTGACCATCATCTGTGCCATCGCCTGCGTGCCGATCTTCGCGGCACCCGTGAGCACGAGCAGCTTGCGGATATCCGCCTGCTTCTGCGCGGGCGTTCCCGCGGTCGCGCACGCGGCAGAGCAAACGACGAGACCGAGCAGGACGGGACGCAACGACATGGGACGCTCCTAGTAGCGGACGTAGATACGGGTCGAGTGCTCGGTGTCGTCGGAGACCTCGCCAGCGACGCTGTGGATCTCGCCCGTGCGAGGTGACCACAGCCCGATCTGGTGAGCGCCCGGCGCGACGTCGATGCGCGCGTCGTTCGGACACGAGAGCCCCGTGTCGTTGCCATCGACGAGGATGCGCAGCTCGCCCGTCGAGTGGCAGCGCACCTTGAGGCCTCCCACACCGGCGACACCAGCGGGCAGCTTCGCCGGTACGAGCGTCTCGTCGATGGACGCCGCGGACGTGAGGTCCCGCTCGACGTACTTCATGCCGGCCAGCACGAGCGCCACGTGATGCGTGCCGTCCGCGAGCGGCAGGGTGACGGGCGTCGTGCCCTTGTCGGCACCGTCGAGCCAGACCGTCGCACCGGGCGGCGTCGTGTTCACGGAGAGCTGGCCGGCCACGAGCAGAGCCGGCTTCGGGGACGGTTCCGGCTTCGGGTCAGGCGACGGTTCGGGCTTCGGGGTCGTTGGCTCTGCGATGACCACGGGCTGCGTCGGGCCGTGTGGCTGTCGGTCGTTCCAGACGATGGCGGTGACGGTGGCGATGACGAGGAGCGCGCCGATCCAGATCCCGGGTCGCGTCTTTTTCGCATCGGCCTCGACGATCAGCTCCGGCGGCGCGACGAAGAGCGGCGGCGGCGCCACGATGACCGGCGGTGGCGCCACGATGGCCGGCGGGACCAAAGGCAGCCTGATCTCGGCCTCGCTGACGGATGCGGACTCCGCCGTCAGCTCCATCGTGACCGCGCGCGCGGGCGGCACCACCGCGGGCATCGTTCGCTCGGTCGGGCCGCCCAGCGCCAGGTGCTCGGTCGTGAGCTCGTTCGAGGGCGCGTCGTCATCGTCGATGACCAGATCGATCGACGGCTCCAGCGCGTCGATGCGCTCGTCGAGCCCGGGCTGCGCGCGCGGATGCGGCGACGTCACGCCCTCGTCGAAGAAGATCGAGTCGGTGCGCCTCGTGACGCTGTGCTCGCCGGTCTGCGATGCGCTCGGAGGCAGCTCCGCGAGCTCCATCGGATCGGGATGGTGAGGTGAGGTCGACTCTTCGAGCAGATCCCCGAGGCCCGACAGCGTCTTCGGGACGCTCGACGACCACGCCGAATCCGCGCGCACGACGGGCATCGATCCGGTCTTGCGCGGCGGGGCCCACGCGCGCTCCTGCGCGCGCGGCGGATCGGGCAGCGGCGTCGTCGTCGGGAGGCCCTGCAGCGTGCGCGGCACAGCGTGGCCGATCGGCCTGCCCGACGGGACGTCCTGCACGAGCGTCGGCATGCTCGCCGATGGGATCGCGACCGCCGCGAAGCTGCCGGTTCGCGTGAGCGCGCGACCCAGTGCCCGCTTCACGAGCGCCTGCAGCCCCGAGCGTGCGCGACCGATCTCGAGCCCGAGCAGCCCCGCGAACGCCTCGCGCAGCGCCTCGGCAGTGGAGGGACGCGCCGTGGGATCGTCGGACAGCACCGAGCCGAGCACCTCGCGCAGCCCCGAACGCGAGGGCAGCCTGTCCCACGTCGGTCCGTGCGCACGGAGCTCGGCGAGCGCGGCCACGCTGTCGGCCGCATACAGCGGCGCGCCGGTGCACAGCTCGAAGGCCAGCGCGCCGAGGGCCCACGCATCGGAGGCCGCCGTCGCCGCTCCGCCGGACATCCGCTCGGGCGCGGTGTACGCGAGGAAGGAGACGAGCGCGTCGTCGCTCGTCCAGCCGTCGCGCTCGAGCGCGCCCGCGAGCGCGAAGTCGGCAACGCGAACCTCGCCTTCGCCGAGGATGTTCACGGTCGCCGGCACGAGGCCGACGTGGAGCACGCCCGCGCGCTGCCCGGCGGCGAGGGCCTCCGCGATGTCGACCGCGACGAGGATCGCCTGCTCGACGGGCAGGCTCTCGCCGCGACCGCGCAGGTGAGCGAGCAGTCGCGGCATGTCGATGCCACGCGCGAGCTCGGAGACGAGGTACAGCTCGTCGCCCTCGTCGTGGATCTCGATGAGCCGCGCGATGTGAGGGTGCTCGAGCGTCGCCCAGCGACGGGCCGCTTCGACGAGCCGTGCACGGCGCTCGGGCTCGATGCGGAGATTCGCGTCGATTTGCTTCAGCGCGTATTGCTTCTCGAGACCGGCGACCCCGTAGACCTTGGCGCGGAACGTCTCGCCGAGCGGACTGCCCACCGAGCCACAGGCGAGGGCCTCGACGCAGTGGTAGCGACCCACATGGAAGCTACGTCTGGCGGAGGCATCCATCGACGGTGGACACAGTACCACGGCACCTACACGACCCGCCACGTCACCCGTTGCCGACACGGTGTGGCCATGGTTATGTGAGAGAGACCCCTCATGTTCGACACCAGACGCAAGACGCCCCACCGTGGGTGAAGACGATCGCTACCTCGATCGAGTGAAAGGCTTTCTGCGCCGGCCGGGCATCCGGCTGCGCGAACTCGACCACACGATGCGCCACGATCTGTCGGGCGCGCGCGACATGCTGTCGTACTTCCGCCACCTCGCGCGCGGCAACCGCATCCAGCGTCGCAAGTTCTTCGAATCCATCGACGACAACCGTCCGCCGGTGCTGTTGATCCACGGCTACTTCGGCACGCGCGGCTCCATGTACATGATGGAGCGCCGCCTCAACGACGACGGGCTCTGCGTCTTCTCGTTCAACCTCGGCATGCTGAACGTGCGCGACATCCGGAGCTCCGCGTTCCTCATCCACCGCAAGATCGAGGCGATCCTCGCGCAGACGTCGGTGAAGAAGATCGACATCATCGGTCACTCGATGGGCGGGCTCATCGGCCTCTACTTCATCAAGAAGCTCGGCGGTCACGAGAAGGTCCGCAAGCTCATCATGATGGGCACGCCACTGCGCGGCACCTGGGCCGCGCTCGGCGGCATCGCCACCATGGGCCTGCTCTCGACGAGCTCGTGGCAGCTGCTGCCCGGCTCCTCCTTCCTGCGCGATCTCGCGGAGGGGGAGAACCCGCGCGACGTGCAGTACTACTCCATCGCGGCCGATCGCGACTGGATCTGCCCGCCGTCTTCCACGCTCATGGAGGAGGCGAGCCACCTCACGGTGCCGCTCGGCCACTCCTCGCTCGTGCTCTCGGAGGAGGTCTACCGCCACGTGCTGTGGGCGCTGCGGCAGAAAGAGAAGGCGCCCGCCGCCAAGGAGGAGTAGCGCCCGCGTTTCGACGCCTTCCGGGTCAAAATGTTGCGGTGCACAACGACCGCGCTAGGGTAGCCGGATGGAGAAGATCTCGCGCCGTCGCGGCCGCCCACCCGCCGTCGCGGTGCCCGAGGACGGGCCGCGCGTGGTCAAGAAGTACGGTAACCGCCGCCTGTACGACACGCGCGAGAGCCGCTACATCAACCTCGACGAGCTCCTCGACCTGGTGAACGCCGAGGAGGTCCGCGTCGTCGATGCCACGTCCGGCGAAGATCTCACCGAGCGCACGCTCACGCAGGCGCTCCTCAGCGGCGAAGGCAAAGAGGCGCTGGTCCCGGCCGACCTCCTCCGCGCGCTGCTCCGCTACCGCAAGGGCCCGCGTCGCAGCGACTTCACCAAGCACCTGAACCGCGCGGTCGCTTCCTTCTCCAAGAAGCGCTGACGGCTCGAAGAAGCGCTGACGCCGATCAGCGCTGGGTGACGTACTCGCGCTGAAGGAGCGCGAGGAGCGCGCTGGCCGTGTCGAGGTCGGTCTTCGGGCTCGCGTCGAGGACGGCCTGCACGCTGCGCTGGTTGTGGACGAGCTGGAGCACGTCGAGCTCGGCCGGCGTGAGGTCGTGCAGCGGCGGCGTGAGCGGCTGCGCGATGGCGAGCTGCGCCGCGGCGTCGGGGAGACCCGTCTCGATGCGACGGAACTCGTCGAGCTGGCGCATGCCCTCCATGAGGAGGCCCTCCGTCGATTCCTGCAGCTCCTCGAGGACCTCCTTTTCGTCCGGCGCCTCGAGCTCGAAGCTGCCCGAGACCCACGTGAGGATGCGGAACATCGCCTTGCGCGGCGCGATGACGTAGCTGTCACCGGCCATCCCGTCGGGATCGACGCTGGCGAAGTAGATCTGCCCCTTGCGCATGAAGATGCGCCCGAGGCTCGCGTCGCTGCGCACCGACAGGACGCCCGACTTGCGGCTCGTCGACAGGAGCTGCAGCAGATCGGGCAGCGGGATCTCGTCGATGGAGCCCGACATCGGCTTGTTCGGGTTGGCGACGGTCTGGCGCTGACCCGTGACGCGGAGCTGCTCGCGCGCCTTCTCTTCGGTCAGCGCGCCGTCGGCCTGGACGAGCTTGATGATCGACGTGCCGATGAGGATGCGGTCGCCCTCTTTGAGGCGGACCTTCTTGATCTTCTCGCCGTTGACGAACGTGCCGTTCGTCGAGCCGAGATCCTGGATGAGGATCGCATCGCTCGTGGCGGTGATGGTCGCGTGCTTGCGCGACACCATGTCCTCGACGAGGACCATGTCGAGCTCGCTCGAGCGTCCGACCACGATCTCACGGTCAGTCCGGAGCGGAAACTCTCCGCCCTGGTACTTCCCTGAGATGAAGCGCAGTGCGTAGGTTTGGGCCACGTGTCGTCGACGGAGTGTAGGTTAGCGAGTCTACGTACGCTCGCGCAGCAAGTCAAAAGACGGTCCAAATGGCCAGCGCGCGCATTCTAGGATAGTGTCCCTCGCCATGCCGCTCGCCCCCGAGGAGATCTGCCGCAAGCTCGGCGCGCAGAAGACGAAGACCATCTTCTTCGAGCTCACGTCTGACGCCATGAAGAAGGTGCTGAAAGAGGCGAGCATCTCGCCCCAGCGCATGGCCAGCCACACGTCGACGAAGAAGCGCAACGACGACTGGGCCGACAAGGTCTGGAAGACCGTCGATACGAAGCCCGCCGCCACCACGGCCGCCACGCTGCTCTTCGAGTGGCTGACGCGCAGCCGTCGTCCGATGCTCGGCACGTTCCTCGACGCGATCGAGGTCGCGCACCAGGACGGCCTCACCGACGCCGACTTCATGACGGCCACGCCGCCGGAGAAGCTCGTCGCTGCGGGCAAGATCCTGCTCGACAAGTACGACAAGCCCGAGGTCGCCGCGTACCTCATGTTCCTCGACGCGTCGAACAAGAGCGAGCTCTTCGCGCCGCTCGAGCTCGACCGGTACTTCCAGGCCGGGTGAGCCCCGGCGATCGCCGGGACGCCGTGCCTCGCGGCACAAAGAAGGGCAGCCCCGGTCGCGCACGGTGGCTCGCGGCCGTGCTGTCGTGTGGTCTGGCGTCGCCTGCGTCGCTCGCTGCGGCGCCGAGACCAGCGGCCGCAAAGTCGAAGGTCGCAGCGCATGCGAAGGTGCTGGCGCGACCGAAGAAGGGTCACGCGGCAACCAAGCCGCCCCCGCGCTCACAGACGCTGCCGCGCGTGCCGAGCGGGGACGCCGCGCACGAGCGCCGCGTGGCAGCGCTCAGGGAGCAGCTCGAGTCGATCCTGCACGACCCCGTCGTCGCGCATCAGCGCGTGGGGGTGGTCGCGGCCCAGCTCTCCGACGGAGACATCCTCTTCTCGCGCAACGCCGACCAGCGCTTCAACCCCGCGTCGAACACGAAGATGCTCACCACCGCCGCCGCCATCGCGCGGCTCGGCGGTGACTTCCGCTACCTGACCGCCCTCTACGGCGCGCCACCCGACGTCGAGGGTGTCGTCGAGGGCGACGTGGTGCTGCGTGGCTCGTCCGATCCGTCGTTCGGCACCGGCGACCTCGTCGAGCTGGCCCGCTCGCTCGCGGACCGCGGCGTGACGCGCGTGCATGGGGACATCGTCGTCGATCGCCGGCCCATCGGCTACGAGGGTACGAACGCGACCGACGGGCTCATCCTCAACCGAAACTCCGTCTCCGTGAAGGTGCGCGCCACCGAGCCGAAGCACGCGGGCGTGGTCACCGTCGAGCCCGCGCTGCCCGGCGTCACCGTCGAGAACCACACGACGACGGTGAAGGGCAAGCGCGTGCGGCTCGTCCTCGACACGCACCGCAAGGACGACCACCTCGTCATCGAGGTGCGCGGCCGCATCGGCGAGCAGCACGGCACCGTGACGCTTAGGCGCAAGGTCGCCGACGGCGCGCTCCTGTCGGGTCATATGCTCGCCTCGATGCTCCCCGACTTCGGCATCTCGCTCGACGGCGCCGTGCGCGTGGGGCAGGCGAAGGCGGACGCCTCCACCGACGCGGCACTCGTCGTCCACCACTCGATCCCGCTCGCCGACGTCTCGCGCCTCTCGAACAAGCCATCCAACAACTTCATCGCCGACGCGATCTACAAGACGCTCGGCGGCGAGCTCTTTGGCCTGCCCGGAACCCTCGCGAAGGGGACGCGCGCGGTCTCGGACTGGCTCGTCGATCACGGGATCGCGCGCGAGCGCTTCCACCTCGAAAACGGCTCCGGCCTCACGCACGCCAACCGCGTCACGCCCGGGGATCTCGTGAACCTCTTGCGCGCGATCTACTACGAGCCCGACGTCGCGCCCGACTTCGTGCCGTCCCTCTCCGTCGGTGGCATCGACGGTACGCTGCGCGGTCGCTTCGGGGGCACGCGTGCCGTCGGGCTGGTGCGCGCCAAGACCGGCACGCTCACCGGCGTCTCCACGCTGTCGGGGTACGTCGGCGACAAGGGGGACGTGATCGTGTTCTCGATCATGATCGAGGGCTTCCGCTGGAAGCGCACGCCGCTCGTGCGCCACGTCCAGGTGCAGCTCGTCGACGCGATGCTGCGCTTCCTGCGCGCCGAGGTGCCTGGCCCGGAGCCCGTGCGTCCGCAGCCCGAGGCCCTCCACCAGGACGGCCTCGTCGCGCCGCCTGCCGCGACACCGATGCCCGCCGACGAGGACGACGACAAGAGCGAGGACGAAGCAACCTTGCCGACTCCATAGCCGGCAAGATCGCGCAGGGTCACGCGCGACGGCGCACGCGCGCAGCGACGGTCATGAGCCGGTCGAAGTGCGGGCCGTCGAGCGCGCCAGCGTCGAGCGCGCGGTACAGGAGCGGCCGCAGCGGCGAGCGCCGCCAGCACTTTTTCGGCTCGCCGGCGACGAGCGGGGATCGATCGGCCTCGCGACGAAGCGTCAACGCGAGGCGTGGGCGATCGTCCGCCAGCTCGTCGGCGAGACGATCGAGGCTGTTGCTGAGGTCGGCGAGGAGCGTGCGTACGAGGTCATCCATGCCGTGTCGATGATTGCGACAGGCGTGCCGCTCCGAGTCCACGCGGCCTCGCGGACTTGCACGACCTCGCCTCGTCGTCGCCGTCCGGACCGCGGACGCTCGTCCGGCAAGCGGACGGGCTCATATTCCCGGCATGCGCCACGACGATCCGATCGACGCACATCTCGACACGCACCTCCTCGGAGAGCTCGTCTCGCTCGAGCTCGATCCGGAGCACGCGGGCATCGCGCGCACAAACCCAAGTTCATGCAGAACGACCTCGCCGGCGCGCAGATCTCGATCCTCTGCGTGATATCCGAGGAGCGACCGGTCGTCTTCATGGCGAAGAGACCAACCGATGCTCGCTCGCGCTTTTACGCTCGAGACTCCGGCACCGGTCCGTACGTCGAGATGCCGTCTATGCCATACTCGGTCGTCATGAAGGCGAAGCTGCAGAACGGCCTCGCCGCGGGAGTACGCGTGAACTACACGACGTGGGGCAACTCGGGGCTGTCGGGACCGAGCTCGACTGTCGAGGAGATGGGCGCCTCTGTTCCGGATATCAATCACGACGCGCCGACAGTCCCTGGCCAGTAATCGATGCGCCTCATTCCCGCGTCCCTCGCCCGCGCATGCCTCGTCACAGCGCTCGTGTCGGCGAGCCCGCGCGCGCACGCCCATCCCGATACCACACGCACTCCAGTCGTCGACGTCACAAAGCAAGCGCAGGAGCTGCTCGACGCGGGCATCGCGTACTTCAAGAGCGACGACCTTGAGCGTGCGCGGGTCGCTCTCGACAGCGTGATCGCGCTCGTGCCCGACAAGCCCAACCCGTATCGATGGCTCGGTTTCGTCGAGTCGCGCGCGGGTCGTTGCGGCCCCGCGCTCGCGGCGTTCGAGACGTTCCTGTCGCGCGTCCCGGTCGGCGATCCGCGCACCGTCGAGGTCATCACGCTGCGCGACCGCTGCCGCGCGGAGCTTGCACCCAAGGTAGGCATGCTCGCGGTCGCATCGATACCGCCCGGTGCAGAGGTGCGCCTCGACGAGGTCGGTGATCCGTTCCTCGGCAAGACGCCGCTTGCGTCCACGAAGCTTCCCGCGGGCAGTCACGTGCTCGCGCTGCACAAGGCGGGCTACATCGACACCACGCGCGGCGTGACCATCGTCGAGAACAGTACGCTGCGCATCGACCTCGTCCTGCAAAAAGTGCCCGCACCGACCGAGCACAGGAGGCGCTACTGGATCATCGGCGCGGTGCTGGGGCCGCTCGCCGCGGTCGGGCTCGGCGTCGGGCTCGGCGTCGGGCTCACACGCTCGTCCGAGCACACCCTTCCTGCGATCATGGGACAGTAGTGACGATGCGCATCCTTCCCATCCTTGCGGTGCTCGCGCTCGTCGGCTGCAATGACGACGTCTGCGCAAAGTTCGACGGCAAGACCTGCATTGCGCTCGATGTGCGCGGCGGCGCGGGCACGACCCTGTCGGTGCTGCACGTGATCGCGACCTCGGGCTTCACGCTGGACTCGCTGGACTCGCGCTCCGACAACGCTGTCCTCTCGCTCCCCGTCGCGGTCGCGATCGTGCCGCTGAGCGACTTCTCCGGTGACTTCACGCTCGACGTCACCGCGCAGCTCGGCAGCTCCATCGTGGGCCAGGCGCTCGTCACGGCCACGGTCGAGGCGACGAAGCACGTGCGGGTCGTCGCGGAGCTCGACGCGCCACCGGTTCCCGACATGACGACACCCGCCGACCTGAGCGGCGCCGACATGGCGTCGAGCGATATGTCGCAGGTGGTCACCGCGGACAGCGAGTGCGCCAACGTATCGACCTCGTGGGTCACCGACATGAAGAGCGCCACGGGCTGCGCCGACCGTCACGCGGGGCCGATCGACACGACGCTGCCCTCCATCCTCGTCGCTGGCGTGGATCGGATCCACATCGCACGCAACAATGCCTCCGGGCTCGTCGGTATCGTATCGAAGGGCTACGGCGATGGCGGTCCCGACACGGTGGCGCTCGTCGTCTCCCAGTTCACTGGCTACGCATGGCCACCCACCACCCTGACGACATCGCACGGCGGCGATAGCCTCGGCGATCGCCTGGGCACGTCTCCGTCGATCGCCGTTGGTGGCGACGCAATCCACCTGTGCACCCTCGACACGAGCGACAGCGGGAACGAGGTGCGCCACACGACGGTCAACAGCACCGGCGCGTTCATCGAGCCCGAGCTCGTCGCGACCGGGCAAGGGTCGGACGGAGAGGTGGCGATCGCGCTCGAACCGAACGGCACGGTCGTGTGCGCGTTCTTCAATGCGCTCAGCTACAGCATCTACGGGGCCAGGCGCACGAGTGGCACGTGGGGGAATCCGGTCCAGATCGCGGGTGGGTTCATGCCTCCCTCGTCGAGTGTCGGCGCCGTCGCGCTGCAGTGGACCGGCACCACCGTCGAGCTGGTGGGGCAGCTCACGCAGTTCTCGGGCTCCGCGCTGCCGATCTTCTCCTCCTACAACGGGTCGAACTGGACGATCCCGAAGGTCATCGACAACTCGCCCCCGAACGGCATCTACGGGCAGGATGTGCACCTCGCGCACTACGCGAACATGAACGCGGTGACGTACTTCGTTCCGAACGGCTCGGCGTGGGACCTGCGCCTCGCGACCTTCGCATCGGCGAGCGACACGCCCGTGTACAGCACCATCTACCCGATGGCCGCCACGACGCAGCGCGGCGCGCACCATGCCGTCGCGTACGACTCGTTCGGCCTGTTGCACGTGGCGCTCGTCTCGCCGAACGCGAGCGACCCAACGACGGCCTCGCTCCTCTACTTGCGCCAGTATCCCGATGGTAAAGGCGGCCTGAAGTGGCTGACCGATCTCGTCGACTTCATGGCCGGTGACGGCAGCGACTCATCGAGCGTCGATCTCGTCGTCGACCAGAACAACCGGCCGCACATCGCGTACTACTCGGGCGAGCGCGGCCGCGTAATGTATGCAACGCGCACCGACCGACCGTGAATCAATCGAGACCTTCGCCCACCTTCTTCGGTGCGGTTGCAGGTGGCGACGAGCTCGGCGCCACCTGATCATGTTCGCGGTGGATGCGTGTGAGTGGCGTCGAGTGCTCGCCCGGATCGTCGACCACGACCACTTCGTCGTGATGGCCACGCAGCGAGTACGTGACGATGAGCGGCAACGCGTGCGTGATCACGAGCGGCGTCCTGCCGAGGATGTCGTCGCCAGTCTTCACCGTCGCGCCGGCAGGCTCCGTGCGTAGAACGATTTCAGCTGCCACGGCAGGCACGACGACGGGCGCGATGATCGGAGCGACGGGCGCGATGATCGGAGCGACGGGTACGGCATGCGTCACGACGGGTACGACCTTCGGCGTGCGCCACAGGATCGCCGCGACACCGATGCCCGACAGAGCGACCGCGGCTGCCGCACTCGCCCAGATCGCGTTGCGCTTGCCCGGCGGACGCAGCATCGACGACGGCCCCATGCGCTGACCGCGCGGATCGCTCGTGCCCATGCGCGCGACGTCGTCGGTCAGGGCGAGCGGATGCGCAGACGCGTCGGACGGCGGTGGCATCGGCGGCAGCGATGGGAGTGCCGGCACGAACGGAGCGAGCAGGTCCGCCAGCTCCTTCATCGACTGCGGACGCTCCTCGGGCTCCTTCGCCATGCAACGCTCGATGATCTTGTCGAGCTTGCGCTCGATGGGCAGGATGTGGCGGACCTTCGGCGGCGGCTCGAACAGGTGACTCGCGATGAGCTGCGACGCCGTCTCACCGACGAACGGTGGGCGCCCCGTGATCATCTCGAAGAGCATCGCGCCGAGCGAGTACACGTCCGACGTGGGGCCGACGTCCTGCGACGATCGCGTCTGCTCGGGTGCCATGTAGAGCGGCGTGCCGATGATCGCGCCCTGCGACGTCGCGCTCACCTGCGACAGCATGCGCGCGATACCGAAGTCGAGGATCTTCACCTCGCTCTGCGTGAGGAACACGTTGTCGGGCTTGAGGTCGCGGTGAATGATTCCTTTGCCGTGCGCAGCGCCTAGCCCGGCGCACACGAGCGTCGCGATGTAGACCGCGTTCGACACGGGGATCGGTCCGCGCGCGATCTCCGCCGCAAGGCTACGACCGTGCAGACGCTCCATGACGAGATACAGCGTGCCGTCGTCGGACTTGCCGAAGTCGAGGACGCGGACGACGTTCGCGTGCGCGATCTCTACAGCAGCACGCGCCTCGAGGAAGAAGCGGTTCGCGACGCTCTCGTTGTCGGCGAACAGACCGCGCAGCGTCTTGACCGCGAACTCGGTGCCGAGGAAGCGATGCGTTGCCGCGTACACCTCACCCATGCCCCCTCGCCCGATGAGTGGGCCGAGGACGTAGTTGCCGAGCTGCCGTCCCGTGAGCGGTGCGGTCAAAGCGCCATCCCGCGATCAGACTACCTCATCCCACTCGGCCGAACACCAGGTTGAGGACGAAGGCGAGGATCGCCGTGTTGTAGAAGAACGACAGCACCGCGTGGAACAGAACGGCCGTGCGGATCTGGCGGCTGCTGATCGTGACGTCGCTGACCTGGAAGCACATCCCGATGGTGAAGGCGAGGTAGGCGAAGTCGCTGTAGCAGGGGTTGGCGCCGCCGGGAAACTCGATGCCGCCCACGCCCTCGTCGTCCTCGCGATAAAAGAGGTGCGCGTAGCGCAGCGTGAACGCCGTGTGCGTGAGCGTCCACGACACCATCACCGTCACGAGGCACAGCGCGAGCAGCACGAGCACGTTGGCGTGGAGGTCGCGCGCGCGGCTCACGAGGACCGTCGCGGCGAGCAGGCTCGCGGCCGACGTGAGCACCACGAGCGCGTACACGCTCGTGCGCCCCGGATCTTCCGCGGCGGCGCGACGCGCGGTCGCGAGCGCGTCGCAGGCCGTGATCCCGCGCCACGCGATCGACGCGACCGTGATGCCGAGCGCGTTCCAGCCGCCGAGGACCGCGATCGTCCAGGAGAACCACACGTGCAGCACCAGCGCGACGCACACGCCGATGGTGACGCCGAGGAGCACGCGACCGCCGGCCGCGCGGGGGTCGTAGAAGCGAAAGCGAGACTCTGCACCGAGCATGTCCCCACACGATAGCGCGCGGCGAGGTCGTGGTGGTGCTACCGTCGAACCATGGCCTCTGCGTTCCACCTCGTCTCGCTTCCGGTGGGGAGCGAAGAGGAGACCCTGGAAGCTGCGCTCGACTCGCTCGGCGAGCTCGACAGCGGCGAGACCGTCTTCTTCTCGGAGGCCGTCGCGTGGACGGCAGCACACTCGGGCCTCGCGTATGCCCGCCTCGTGCGAGCTGCCCGACAAAAGAACGTGAACATCGTCGCCACGCTCAACCTCGGCGGCGAGCTCGCCGAGGATCTCCCGGGTCGAAAGAAGGACGCACGCCACCACGCGCTCGTCGTGTTCACGCGGCACTCGCACGTGCACGTGCCGCAGGCGAAGATCTACCCCGACTTCTACGAGCAGCGCGGTGGTCCCGTCGAGGAAGCGCTGCCCGTTGCGCCGTACGGGCGGTCGAACCTCGTGCGCTTCGACATGGACGAGCAGCTCGTCGAGATCCGCTTCTTCATCGGCGCCGATCTCGCCGTGCTCACCGATCACTCGCCGCGCGACTTCGCCTGCGACGTGATCATCGCGCCCGGTCGCCTGCCGCACGGCGCCGAGCTCAAGGCGAAGGCGCTGCTCGCCGACGCGCGCGAGGCAGGCGTGGCGTCCACGGCGCTGTGCATCAACGGCCACGCGGAGCGCGGACCCGGCGATCCGATCTGCGACCTGCTCGAGGATGCGTCGGACGCAGGTCGGGCGATGACCGCGCGCGCCGACTGGCCGAGCGCCGAGCGCCTCAAGCGCCGCTTCTACCGCTACGCGCCGCCGAAGCGCGCGGGCAAGGAGCTGCTGTGGGAGCTCGATCACCTCGAGAAAGATCCGAAGCGACTCGGTCGCATCCCGCTGTGCCGTCCGCTGCGCGCGCCGCCGGTCGAGCTCGGCCTCTACCCGATCACGATCGCGATGTGACGGATTGTGCCGTGAAGCGGACGACGTGCTCGGCGCGTCAGTCCTCGTCTTCGTCGCGCTTGGGTGCGCTCGCGCTGTTGAGCAGCCCGTACGCCTTCGTGTAGCTCGGTGACGAGCCCGGCACCATCTTCAAGACGGTGCGCCACGTCTGCTTCGCCTGGTTCAGGTTCGACTTCTGCTGCGACTGACCCTGCGTGACGAGCTCGGACGCCTTCTGCTCGAGCTGCTTCATGAGGCCGCTCGCATCCGAGCCGCCTCGCTGCGCCGCCTGCGCCGCCTGGTAGGCCTGCTCGTACTTGCCGTCGGCAAAGGACTGCTTGGCAGCCACCACCCCGAGGCCGCCCATCTTCTGCTTGAGGAAGCCCGACAGCGCGCCGTGCGAGAGCTTCTGGTCGAGCGAGGAGGCCTGCTCGTACTCCTTCATCGCCTGCGACGGCTGCTTCGCCTCGTCGGTGCCCGCACGATCGATGAGCTGCTGGAGCTGGCCTATCTGGTTCGCGAAGTCGATCATCTTCGCGGCCTGCTTCTCCGGCTGGTGCATCGACTCCTGCCGGTAGGCCTTCTGCGCGCCCGCGAAGTCGCGCGCCTTGTACGCCGCCATGCCGGCCTTCGAGTCGACGCTCGCCGACGCGGCTGGCGTCCTCTCCTTGGTCGGCTTCACGTCGGCGAGATCGTCCTCGCCCTTGGCAGCGTGGTGCGCCGATGTCTTGTGCGACGACGTTGCGGCCGCCGGTGGACGGCTGACCGCAGCGACGGTGGCAGCAGACGGCGGAGGGCCCGACGGCGCGGCCGCTCCACCTGGCCGCAGCCTCGCGAGCAGCTCCTTGCCATCGATGCTGTCGGGATCGAGCTCGAGCGCCGCCTTCAGGCGACCGCGGGCCTCGTCGGGATTCACGGTGGCGAGCCGGCGCGCCTCGTCGACCATCTCGGCGGCGGCCTTCGGAGCGGCTTCGCGACGCTGACGACTCGCCTGGTCGTAGTACACGGACGTGGAGTCGACCGCGTCGAGCGCCCGGACTGCCTCGACGTAGCGGCGGTTCACGAGCGCTCGCTCGGCGTTCTTGAGCGAGGTCTTCGCGGTCATCTCCTGATCGCAGAGGCGAGCATAACGACGGGGCTCGGGCGCATCGGCTGCGAGCTGCACGACGTCGTTGAACTTCGTGCGTGCCAGCTCGTAGTCGCCTGCCGCGAAGAGACGCAGGCCCTGACGATAGAAGTCCTCGGCCTCGTTGCTGGTCGGTGGCGCCGCGGCGAACACCGTGCGCGTGAGGATGATGACGAGCCCGATGAGGCTCACGAGCCCGAGGCCCCCGAACACCGCGGCCTTGCCCGTTGGCGTGGAGATGAAGCTGGCCGCATCGCGACCGCGCACCCCGACCGGAGGCGAGTAGCTCGGCGCCGCACCCGACGTGATGCCGATCGGCGCGTTCGCACCGTGACCGGGGCCGCTCGCATCCGGCCCGAAGATCGGCGGATACTGAGGAGGTGGCGGATACCCCGACGGTGGGTAACCCTGCGGATACGCCGGAGGCGGCGCACCATAGGCGTTTTGCGGGTACGAGGGCTGCGGATGGCTCGACCCCGAGCCTGGATAGCCACCCGCGAGGCCCGCTGCCGACGGTGCGGGCGGAGCCGGCTGGCCCATCGGCGGTGGCAGCATCGGTGGTGCCCCGGCGGTGGCCGGTCGTGACGCCGCGTGATCGAAGCGCATCAGCGTGTTGCCGATCTCGATCTGGTCGCCGTCGTTGAGGATCACGGTGTCGACGCGCTGCCCGTTCACGAGGCTGCCGTTGCCCGAGCCGAGGTCCTTCAGGCGAAACCGCTGGCCCTCCGTGAGGATGGTGACGTGTCGACGCGACACCGCGATGTCGGCGAGGACGACGTCCTGGTCGGTGCCGCGCCCGATGCGCGTCTCCGGTCGCTCCAGATCGTGCTGCTTGCCGCGGTCGTTGCCGCCGATGATGTGCAGAACCGCTGCGCCCGACATGTACGCCTCCGATGGTACCACCGCGTTTTGGCCGTCGCTACTCGACGCGTCCGAGGAGCGCGTGGTAACGGGCAGGGATGGGCCACGCACGCTATGTACGCATCGCGGTCGGAACCGATCTCCGCCACGCCGTCATCGAGCACGACTCCAGCGGAGAGCGCCTGCGCCTCCTCGACGGAGCCCCCTGGCTCGGCGGTCGCCCCACGGCGAACACCACACCATTCGACGCCCGCACGCCGATGCTCGCGCCGGTCACGCCGTCCAAGATCGTGGCGGTCGGCAGCAACTACCGCGCGCACATCCTCGAGATGGGGCGGCCCATCCCGGCCGAGCCCGTGCTCTTCCTCAAGCCGCCGTCCTCGATCGTCGGCTCCGGCGACGCGATCGTCCGGCCCGAGGGCTACGAGCGCACCGACTTCGAGGGCGAGCTCGGCGTCGTCGTGGGCCAGCGCTGTCGCCACGTGGCCGCGGCCGACGCGCTGTCGTACGTGTTCGGCTACACCATCGTGAACGACGTCACCGTCCGCGACCTGCAGAAGCGCGACGTGCAGTTCACGCGCGCGAAGGGCTTCGACACGTTCTGTCCCGTCGGCCCGTGCGTCGTCCTCGCCAACGGCTCCGATGGCGTCATCGATCCCGGCAAGCTGCACCTCCAGACGCGCGTCAACGGCGAGGTCAAGCAGGACAGCTCCACGTCCGACCTCCTCTTCGACGTACCCACGCTCATCGCGTTCATCTCCGGCGTCATGACGCTCGAGCCCGGCGACGTCATCTCCACCGGCACGCCGTCCGGTGTCGGACCCATCGGTCCAGGCGATCGCGTCGAGATCGAGATCTCCGGCATCGGCGTGCTCGTGAACCGCGTCGTGGCGCCGGGCTGAACCGCGGCGCCGAACGCGATGAGCTCCCGTCGGCTCGAAGACCTTCCCGCAGCGCCTTGACCGCACCCGCGTGCTACCGTGCGGCCGTGCGATATCTCGTCGGTCTCGGTGCGAACCTCGGCGACCGCGTGTCCGCGATGCGAAAGGCCGTCGAGGCGCTGTCGGCGCTAGGTACCATCGGGCGCCGCTCGCGGATCTACTCGAGCGCGCCCATGGGTGGCCCGCCGCAGCCGCCCTACCTCAACGCCGCCGTCGAGCTGCACTCGGACCTCGAGCCGTCGCTGCTGCTCGCCGCCACGCAGGACATCGAGCGCGCGCTCGGACGTGACCGCTCGGCCGAGCTGCGCTGGGGGCCGCGGCCCATCGATCTCGATCTGCTGCTGGCCGGCGCACGCGGCGAGCTCGTCGTGTCGCTCCCTGGCCTGACGCTGCCCCACCCGCGCCTCCACGAGCGGGCCTTCGCGCTCGCCGGCGTCGTCGAGATCGACCCCGATCTGGTGCACCCGCTGCTCGAGCGACCGCTGTCCGCGGTGCTCCGCGAGCACGCCAGCGATCTGTGCGCGCCGACGGGAGAGCACTTGTAGATGCGCCTCTCCTTCGAGATCTCGGGCGAGGTCTCGGGCAAGACGCTGCGCGTGCGGCTCGGCTCGACGACGGTCACCGACGAGCACTCGCTGCCCTGGGACGCAGCGCGCACGACGGCGCTCGCGGAGCAGATCGTCGACGTGCTCCGTCGCGGCAACCGCGCGCGCTCGCTCGCGGAGTCGGCGCTGTCGGAGCTGCGCTTCCTCGGCGAGGAGCTCTACCGCGCGCTGATCCCGCCCGGGCTCGAGGAGGCGCTGCGACGCGGGCAGGGTCCGCTGCTGCTCGATCTCGACGAGGCGCTCGTGCCGGTGCCGTTCGAGCTCGTGTTCGATGGCGCGCAGTACCTGTGTCGGCGCTATGCGCTGGGCCGCATGGTGCGCTCGCGCGTGCCGCGTCGCGGACAGGAGCGGCAGACGCTCAACATGCCGCCGCGCGCGCTCGTGCTCGCCGCCGATCCGCGCGGCGATCTCCCCGAGGTGCACGCGGAGTCGGACGCGATCGTCGAGGTGCTCGATCGCGAGAAGGTGCGCGCGCGCGTGCTGACCGCGAGCGATCGCGAGACATTGCGTCGCGAGCTCAAGGACTACGACCTGGTCCACTTCGCGGGCCACGCCGACTTCCTGCCGGCCGATCCCGGACAGAGCGGCTGGCACCTCTCGTCGGGGAAGCTCACCGCCGCCGACATCGCGGAGCTCGCGGGCGGTCGGCCGATGCCGCTCGTCGTGTTCTCGAACGCATGCGAATCCGGCCGCACCGATGGCTGGTCCAGCGAGGACGCCGCGCGCCGCGCGTACGGGCTCGCGGGCGCGTTCCTGTACGCGGGCGTGCGGCACTACGTCGGCACGCAGTGGGAGGTCATCGACGGCCACTCGGCCACGTTCGCGACCGCGTTCTACGCGAACCTCGCGAGCGGTCAGTCCATCGGCGCCGCGGTTCAGCACGCGCGCACGAGCGTGGTGCAGGCGGGCGGCGAGTGCGCGCTCGCGTGGGCTTCCTACGTGCTCTACGGCGATCCGGAAGATCGCCCGCTCAAGCGCGCCACCGAAGGCAAGCTCGCGATGCCTTCGCCGAAGCTCCTCGCGGCGCGCGCCTCGGCGCCGTGGAAGCGGCCGACGCCCAACACGATGAAGCGCGTCGGTGCCGAGCTCGCCGCCCTCCACAAGGCAGCGGTGCCGAAGGTCGTAGCTCACGCACCGCGCTCGTCCATGCGGCCGCTCCTGCTCGGTGCGGCCGCGGGCCTCGTCGTCACGGCCACCGTTGCCGGCATCATCTGGAGCCGTGGTGATGCGCCGAAGCTCGTGCGCCTGCCGATCGCCGCGCACACCGATGCCGCCGCGCGCGTGGAGGCGTGCCTCGATGGTGCGCTCATGGCTGGCGGCGCACCGCTCGTGGCGCAGAGCCAGCTCGCGGCGCTCGCGAAGTCCACCGACGTCGCCGCCACCGACGATGCGCGCGCGGTGTCGCTCGCGCAGGCGCTCGGCGCGCGCTGGGTGCTGTGGGGGACGCTCGCGACCGACGCTCGCGCCAACCTTCGCCTCGTCGACGTGAAGAGCGGTGCCCTGCTACGCGGCTTCAGCCTGCCGCTCGACGACCTCGCCGCTCACTGCGCCGACGAGGCTCAGCGGCTCACGGCAACGCTGCGCTGAGCCGACCGTAGAGCTTCGTGAGCGCAAAGAGGCGCTGCGCGAGCGGCGGCGTGAGGTGCTGCGGCTCGAGCCGCCACGTCCAGTTGCCGTGCTCGCGACCCGGCACGTTCATGCGCGCGGAGCTGGGCAGCGCGAGCAGATCCTGCATCGGCGTGATGACGAGGTCGGCACGCGACGCGTACAGCGAGCGGATCATCGACCACTCGATCTCGTGATCGGCCTCGGCGTTCGTACGGCCCGTCAGGTAGAGCCGCGCCGTCGAGCGCTCGTGCTCGGTGTGCTCGGGAGAGCGCATCCCCGCTTCCCCCTTGTCGAAGTACCAGCCGAGCGCGGTGTCGTTGTCGTGCGTGCCGGTGTACGCCACGCAGCGACGGGGATAGTTGTGCGGCAGGAACGACTCCGAGCCCTCGGCGAACGCGAACTGCAGGACGCGCATGCCCGGCAGCCCGAGGCCATCGCGCAGACGCTTCACGCGATCGTCGATCGAGCCCAGGTCCTCCGCGATGATCGACAGCGGCCCGAGCGCTTCCCGCAGCGCGTCGAAGAGCGGACGGCCAGGACCCTTCATCCAGCGGCCATCCATCGCGGTCGGCGCGTGCACGGGGATCTCCCAGTAGCGCTGGAACCCGATGAAGTGATCGAGCCGCAGGGCGTCGAAGCGCGACATCATCACGCGGATGCGCTCGATCCACCACGCGTACCCCTCCCCTCGCTGGCGCTTCCACGCATAGAGCGGGTTTCCCCAGCGCTGCCCGGTCGCGCTGAAGTAGTCGGGCGGCACCCCTGCGACGTGCGTCGGCTGGCCGCTTGCGTCGAGCCGGAAGTCCGTCTGGTGGGCCCACACGTCGGCGCTGTCGTGCGCCACGAAGATCGGCACGTCGCCGATGAGCCCGACCTCGCGACCGTGGCAGTACGCGCGCAGCGCCTGCCACTGCTCCGCGAAGAGCTTCTGCTGGAAGCGCTGGTAGTCGCAGTCGGTCTGGAAGGTGCGCGCGGCCTCGACGAGCGCGGCCGGATCGCGGCGCGCGAGCGGCTCGGGCCACGCGGTCCACGAGCAGTGCTCGTACTTGTGGCGCAGCGCGATGAACAGCGCGTAGTCGGGCAGCCAGTACGCCGCGCGCTGCTCGAAGGCGTCGAGCTCGTCGCGCCAGCCCGGCTGCGCGACATAGCGGCCGAACGCGAGCCGCAGCGCGCGCTCGCGCTCGTGGTGCGCATGGCCGTAATCCACCGCGTGCGTCGACGGCGCGTGGAGGCCTGCCTCGTCGGCGGACAGGAGGCCCACGTGCACCAGCGCCTCGAGATCGATGAGGAGCGGGCTGCCGGCGAACGCGGAGAGCCCGCTGTACGGCGAGTTGCCGCTGCCGACGGGGTTGATGGGCAGGAGCTGCCACCAGCGCTGCCCGGCCGCGCCGAGGAAGTCGGCGAACGCGCGCGCACCGGCGCCGAGATCACCGCAGCCGTGCGGCCCGGGGAGGCTCGTGGGGTGGAGCAGGACGCCACCGGCGCGCTGGGTCAGATCGAACGAGCTCATAACCGTGGGCTACGTGATGTCGCAGGGGTGGCGATCGCTTCGATCATCTCGAGGGAACTGTACGTCACAGCCTGGTCTCCGTGCGCGTCCAGAGGCGCCTGATGTTGTCGGTGTGGCGCACGACGACGATCACGAAGGTGGCCACGACCGCGATGATGGAGCCGACCGCCTCGTGCCGCACGACCATCGTCACGACGAGCACCAGCGACGCCACGAGCGAGCCGATGGACGCGATGCGGAACACCGCGAAGCACACCAGGAACGCCAGGCACGCGATGCCGGCGGACAAGGGGCTGAGCGCGAGGAACACGCCGAGGCTGGTGGCGACCCCCTTGCCACCCTTCCAGCCCATCCACGGCGAGAACACGTGGCCGCAGATCGCCGCCACGCCCACGATAGCGGGGCTCGCCCCGTCGAACGGGAGCTCCGATGCGGCGAGCCCGTAGCGACGCGCGAGCCACACGGGGAAAAAGCCCTTGGACGCATCGAGAAACAGCACGAGCGCCCCGGCCGCCTTGCCCAGCGCGCGCGTCGCGTTGGTTGCACCGATGTTGCCCGAGCCGACCTGGGTGAGATCGATGCCCTTCAAGCGCGCGAGGATCCAGCCGAACGGTATCGAGCCCGCGATGAACGCGAACAAAACGCACAAGAGCAGCATCGGCAAGGACGTGCTCACGACACCGTCCAGAACTTCTGCACCGTCTCGAGCGAGCTGGTCTGCGGGCAGTCGGCCGGCAGCGACGAGAGCACCCGGCGACCGTAGCTGCGCGTGGACGCGCGACGATCGAGCACCGCGACCACGCCGCGGTCCGCGCGGGTGCGGATGAGGCGGCCAAAGCCCTGCGCGAGCGCCAGCGCGGCGCGCGGCACGTGGTAGCGCAAAAAGGCGTCGTGGCCGTCCTGCTCGAGCCGCGCCGAGCGTGCGGCGAGCAGCGGGTCGTCGGGCGGCGAGAACGGCAGCTTGTCGATGACCACGAGCGAGAGCGCGTCGCCCGGCACATCGACGCCCTCCCAGAAGCTCGCGGTCGCGAACAGCACCGACGGCGCCTGACGGAACGCCTCGACGAGCAGGTGCTTCGGCCGGTCCCCCTGAAGGAGCACGGGCCAGCGCAGCCTGTGCGCCAGGCGCTCGTGCACGGCGCGCATCTGCCGGTGACTCGTGAACAAAAGGAACGCGCGACCCTGCGAGGCCTCGACGAGCTCGAACATGCGCTCGGCTGCCGCAGCGGTGAAGCGCGGATCCGACGGCTCGGGCAGATCTTTGGGCAGGTAGAGCAGCGCCTGCAGGTTGAAGTCGAACGGCGACGGCACGCGCGCCTCGTCCGCCTGCTCGAGCCCGAGCCGCTGGCGCACGAAGTCGAAGCTCTTCTCGGTGGTGAGCGTGGCCGACGTGAACACCACGGCCTCGGCGGTGCCGACGAGCTTCTCGCGCACGATCTCCGCGACGTCGACGGGCGACGCGTGCAGGAGCACGGTGCGACCGCGCCGCTCGCCCCAGAACACGTGCCGCGGATCGATGCGCCCCGGCCCGTCGGAGATGAGCGCGAGATCGTCCCTGAGCGACTTCGTGCGCCGCGCGAGCGCGTCTGACTCCTCGCCGCCCTCGCCGAGCCCCGCGCCCAGCTCCTCGAGCGCGGTGTCGAGCGCGAGCACGGCGCGGCCCGTCTCGCCGGCAAACAGATCGCGCGACAGCGTCACGCGCGTCGGTGCGGCCGGACGATCGGGCGGCAACGCCTGACGCAGCCGATCGAAGAAGTGCTCGGCGCGGCTGTGCACGTGGGCCTTGGCGGCGAGGAGGCGCGCGGGGATCTCCTCGCGACCGATGGCGCGCTGCACGTCGCGATCGAGCGAGAGCAGCCGCAGCGACGACACGGTGACGCCGAAGAAGTCGGTGACCACGTCCTCGAGCTGGTGCGCCTCGTCGAAGATCACCGCCTCGTACGGCGGCAGGAGCTGCGCCTGCGGCCACAGCGAGCGCAGCGCCAGGTCGGCGAAGAAGAGGTGGTGGTTGACGATGACGATGTCGGCCTCGAGCGCCTTGCGTCGCGCGTTCGTGACGAAGCACTCGTCGTTGTACTTGCAGCGGCTACCGAGCCGCGTCTCCACCGTGGAGGACACCTCACGCCACAGCGGATCGTCGTCGTGCAGCTCGGCGAGCTCGGCGCGGTCACCATGCTCGGTGGCGCGCACCCACTCGTTGAGCTGCTCGAGATCGACGCCCGCAGGTGCGAGCCCGCGCGACTCGCCGACCAGGGGCAGCCTGCGCAGCACATCGCCATCCACCGCGGCGCGCGCCCGGTGCTCGGCGTAGCGCCGCTTGCACAGGTAGTTGGAGATCCCCTTCATCATCGTCGCGCGGAACGGCACGGGCAGCTCGGCGCGCAGCAGCGGGATGTCCTTGTGGAAGATCTGCTCCTGCAGGTTCTTGGTGCCCGTCGAGATGACGACCTTCATGCCCGACAGGATCGCCGGCACGAGGTACGCGAGCGTCTTGCCGGTGCCGGTGCCGGCCTCGACGAGGAGCGAGCGTCCGCCGGCGAGCGCACCGCGCACCGCCTCGGCCATCATGAGCTGCCCCGGCCGCGACTCGTACCCCGGCAGCGCGGAGGCGAGGATGCCGCGTGGCCCGAGCACCGACTCGATCGTCGGCGTCATGGCCGTGCCTCGTTCCCGGTCATCGCGGCCCGAGTGTATGTGCGGCGATCGGACTGCGCAAAGGATCAGTCCGAGCTCAAGGCCGGAGCTGTCGGAGGGGACGAACCCTCGCGATGGTCTCGAAGTCGCGGTCGTCGTGGAGCAGCGTGAGATCGTGCTCCAGCGCGAGCTGCGCGATCCAGCAATCGACGCTGCTGCGAATCGTGAGCCCTTTTCGACGGCAGTCGACGTAGATCCGAGCCGCGGCGATGGCGTGCGCGACGGAGTCGGCTGCGTCGACGATGGGTTGACCCTCGAGGTAGCGGTGGAGCAGCTTCCACTGCTTCTCATCGCGCGCCCCCTGGAGGACCTCCTGGATCACGACCGGCGTCAGGAAGAACGCTGCATCCTCGTCGAGCAGCTTCTGCAGCGCCGCCGCCGTTCGCACCGGCTTCCCGCCGAGGTACGCGATGAGGACCGAGGTGTCGACGAGGATCACCGTCCGCTCCGCAGCTTCTTGTGATCGTAGCCTGCGGCAAACGAGATCTTCCCTCGTAGCTCCGCGAGTGTGCGTCGCCGTCGGGCGCGGACGAGCTCGCGGAGCGCCTCGTCGACGAGCTCACGCTTCGTTCGCGCGGTGCTGCAGCGAAACGCTTCGGCTACGAGCTCGTCGTCGAGCAAGATGTTCGTGCGCATGGATACACCAGTCTAGGTGTACGACCGTACACACGCAATCGCTCACCCGCGGTCGAGCGACTCCACGAAGACGTCGTACCAGCGCTCCACGCTTGCGCGGAACGGCCACATCCACAGGTAGCCCGGACCGAGGAAGTGCCCGACGACGTGGCTGCGCAGCTCGTCGGTGGCGTCGCGTCCGCCCCGCTCCCAGGCGCAGCGCAGCGACTCCTCGTAGGCCTCGCGCTCGAGGCGCATGCGACACCACGCGAGCCCTGCAGGCAGCGGCAGCAGCAGGTACGCCACGAGGAACGGCAGCACGCCCCAGCGCTCGAACTGGGCCACGTGCACGAGCTCGTGCCGCAGGATCTCGATGCGCTGCTCGCGAGGCCAGCTGCCCCAGCTGCGCGGGACGTAGATGCGCCGCCCGATGGTGGTGACGACGTGCTCCATGTACCCGCGCGTACGTCCGAGCGTGAGGACGAAGAAGAGGAAGCCGATGACGCGCTGGTGCCAGGTCGTCGTCTTGTCCGACAGGTAGACGCGGCGCGCGCGGAGCTCGTGGTGCAGCGCGGAGAGGCTCGTCACCTCCGCAGTATGCGCCACCGCACGTGCTAAAACGCGCGCGATGCCGATCCGACTCGACGAGCTGAACGCGCCGCAGCGCGAGGCGGTGACCACCGTCGAGGGACCGCTGCTCGTGCTCGCGGGCGCGGGCTCGGGCAAGACGCGCGTCATCACGTATCGCATCGGCCACCTGCTCGATCTCGGCGTCAAGCCGGAGGAGATCCTCGCGGTCTCGTTCACGAACAAGGCGGCGGACGAGATGGAGCAGCGGGTCTCGAAGCTCGTCGGGCCGCGCTCGCGCCTGCTCACGCTGTCCACGTTTCACTCGCTCGGGCTCATGATCCTGAAGGCCGAGCGCGGGGCCCTCGGCATGGACGCGGGCTTCACGATCTACGACCAGGCCGATCAGCTCGGTCTTCTGCGCGAGCTGCTGCGGCAGATCCAGATCGAGGATCGCCGCTTCGACGCCAAGGCCGTGCTGTTCCGGCTCAGCCTCGCGAAGAACGCGTTCCTCTCGCCCGAGGAGTACAAGGCGAAGGTCGAGGCCGATCAGCGCAACGACGAGTACGACCTCGTGGCCTCCGAGCTGTATCCCAAATACGAGGCGGCGCTGCGCTCGTTCCACGCGCTCGACTTCGACGATCTCATCACGCGGACGGTGCGCCTGCTCGACGAGCACGAGGGCGCGAGGCAGAGGTGGGGCTCGCGCTTCCGCTACGTCATGGTCGACGAATACCAGGACACCAACCGCGCCCAGTACAAGCTCATGCACCACCTCATCGCGCAGAGGAACAACCTCTGCGTCGTCGGTGACGACGACCAGAGCATCTACGGCTGGCGCGGCGCAGAGGCCGGTCACATCCTCGAGTTCGACAAGCAGTTCCCGGGCGCCAAGGTCGTGCGCCTCGAGGAGAACTATCGCTCGACGCCGCAGATCCTCGACGCGGCCAACGGCGTCATCGCGCACAACACGAAGCGCCACAAGAAGACGCTGTGGACCGGCGCGGCCCCGGGCGAGAAGCTGCGCATGATCGTCGCGGAAGATCCCGAGGCCGAGGCGAAGTTCATCGCGGAGGAGATCGAGCTGCTCCGCGCGACGCGCAACCACAAGCTCTCCGACTTCGCCGTGCTCTACCGCTCGAACATCCAGGCGCGCGCGATCGAGGACGCGCTCCGCACGCAGCGCATCGAGTACGAGGTCATCGGCGGGCAGTCGTTCTTCGAGCGCAAGGAGGTGAAGGACGCCATCGCCTACCTCAAGCTCTCGCTCCACCCGCGCGACGAGATCAGCCTGCGCCGCGTCATCAACTACCCGCACCGCGGCATCGGCCACGGCGCGCTCGAGAAGCTCGCCGAGTGGAGCAAGCGCCACGGCAAGACGCTCTCGGAGGCGTGTCAGGCCGTCTCGCGCTCCATCGGTGCGAGAGAGGGTGCGGCGTTCTCGCTCGTCTCCGAGGACGCCGTCCCCGACGACGGCGCGCCACAGCTCGACGGCCGCCAGCGCAAGGCCGTGGCTGCGTTCGCGGACCTCATCGAGCGCGGTCGCGCGCGCCTCAACACGCCGCCGCTGCGCGAGGCGGCGCACGCGTTCATCGAGGAGACGGGCATCCCCGACGACGTGCGCGCGGCTGCGTCGTCGCAGGTGATGGCGCAGCGTCGCCTCGAGAACCTCGAGCACTTCCTCGGCTCGCTCGAGCGCTTCGAGCAGCGCGAAGGCGGCATCGAGGGGCTCAAGGCGTACCTTCATCGCTTGACGCTGAAGAGCAACGACGACGACGCGGAAGAAGAAGACGCCGATCGCGTCACGCTCGTCACGCTGCACGGCGCCAAGGGCCTCGAGTTTCCGGTCGTGTTTCTCGTGGGCATGGAGGAGGAGCTGCTGCCGCATCGCCGCACGCTCTATCCGCAGGGACCCGATGCGGCGAACGCGGTCGCCGGTGCCGAGATCGATCTAGGCGAGGAGCGGCGCCTCATGTACGTCGGCATCACACGTGCGCGCCAGCTGCTGTACCTCACGCGCGCGCGCAGCCGGAACCAGCGCGCCTCGATGAAGCCGCGCACCCCGTCGCGGTTCCTCTCCGAGGTGCCCGAGCACCTGTACGAGACCAGAGAGGCCACGGTCCCCGTCGTCGCGGTCGAGGAC